>NZ_JAPCIQ010000013.1:0-73843 GCF_027707405.1 Aeromonas sp. QDB68
TGTGACCGCGAAGCCGATATTCATGCTTATCTGCAGGACAAACTGGCGCATAACGAGCGCTTCGTGGTGCGCTCCAAGCACCCACGCAAGGACGTAGAGTCTGGGTTGTATCTGTACGACCATCTGAAGAACCAACCGGAGTTGGGTGGCTATCAGATCAGCATTCCGCAAAAGGGCGTGGTGGATAAACGCGGTAAACGTAAAAATCGACCAGCCCGCAAGGCGAGCTTGAGCCTGCGCAGTGGGCGCATCACGCTAAAACAGGGGAATATCACGCTCAACGCGGTGCTGGCCGAGGAGATTAACCCGCCCAAGGGTGAGACCCCGTTGAAATGGCTGTTGTTAACCAGTGAACCCGTCGAGTCACTAGCCCAAGCCTTGCGGGTCATCGACATATACACCCATCGCTGGCGGATCGAGGAGTTCCATAAGGCATGGAAAACCGGAGCTGGAGCCGAGAGGCAACGCATGGAGGAGCCGGATAATCTGGAGCGGATGGTCTCGATCCTCTCGTTTGTCGCGGTCAGGCTGTTACAGCTCAGAGAAAGCTTCACGCTGCCGCAAGCACTCAGGGCGCAAGGGCTGCTAAAGGAAGCGGAACACGTAGAAAGCCAGTCAGCTGAAACGGTGCTGACTCAGGATGAATGTCAGCTACTGGGCTATCTGGACAAGGGAAAACGCAAGCGCAAAGAGAAAGCAGGTAGCTTGCAGTGGGCTTACATGGCGATAGCCAGACTGGGCGGTTTTATGGACAGCAAGCGAACCGGAATTGCCAGCTGGGGCGCCCTCTGGGAAGGTTGGGAAGCCCTGCAAAGTAAACTGGATGGCTTTCTTGCCGCCAAGGATCTGATGGCGCAGGGGATCAAGATCTGATCAAGAGACAGTAGAAGAGGTGTCCTATGAGCAGTATCGGCGCCTCTGGCTCAACATCGATGCCATCTTCACCAGCTACCCCAATGCACTCAAGTGCAAATTGCAGTACGAAAGTTCTCCATTGGGGGCTGAATTGGAGCGGGATCCGGTCATAATGGCGACGTGGGCGCCACTTGAGCGCTTCTTTGAGCAAGGACGCCAACAGGGACTCTTCATCGATCTCCCCATTCTGGTGTTGCAAGCATTGAGTCTGGATTGCGTGGCCAACCTGGCACAGCAGCGCCGGGTTCACGATTTCGAATTGACGCAGGAACAGCTGGAGACGGTCATCCGGGCCAGCTGGAATGCCATTTTAAACCCTAATGTTTCCATCACAGGAGCCTGTTCATGAAAAAGTGGATGGCCATCATGTTGCTGATAGCACTCGCCCTGTTTGGCAGTGTCATCGGCTTCAATATGTTCAAGCAGAAGAAGATTGCAGAGTTCATGGCCAATCGGCCCGAGCCCGAGTTCCCGGTCACCGCCATGGTCACCAAGGCGCAGGACTGGGTCCCCACCATTGAAGCCATCGGCTTCATCGAGCCGAACCAGGGGGTCACCCTCTCCAGCGAGCTGTCAGGCACCATCGACAGCATCCGGTTCGAATCCGGGGCACATGTCAAAGCGGATCAACTGCTGCTGAGCCTGGACTCCAGTGTGGAAAAAGCCAATCTGAACTCCTCCCAGGCCAGGCTGCCGGCAGCCAGGGCCAAGTTCGAGCGCTACAAGAACCTCTATCAGAAGAACTCCATCTCCCGGGATCAGCTGGATGATGCCGAGGCAAGCTACCGCTCCCTGGAGGCGGACATCGACAGTCTGAAGGCCACCATCGCCCGTCGTGAGGTGCGAGCCCCCTTCAGCGGTGCCGTGGGCCTGCGCAACGTCTTCCTCGGCCAGTATCTGGAACCGGGTACCCAGATTGTGCGCCTGGAAGACACCAGCGTGATGCGCCTGCGCTTCACCGTGCCCCAGACCGACATCTCCAAAATCACCCTGGGACAGACCATCAAGATCAACGTGGATGCCTATCCCCAGACCCAGTTTGACGGCCAGATCACGGCCATCGAGCCCGCGGTCAACTATCAGAGCGGCCTGATCCAGGTGCAGGCAGACATTCCGAACAACGACGGCCAGCTCCGTTCCGGCATGTTCGCCCGCGCCAGCATCATACTGCCCACGGTGAAAGACCAGATCGTGATCCCGCAGTCCGCCATCTCCTTCACCCTCTATGGCGAGAACGTCTACGTCATTCACGAGGCTGACGGCGTGAAACGCGCCAAGCAGGTGGTGGTCAAGGCAGGTGAGCGTCGCGGCAACGATGTCCATGTGCTGTCCGGCATCAAGGCTGGCGATCAAATCGTGCTGTCGGGTCAGGTTCGCCTGAGCAACGATACCAAGGTGCACGTGGTCGAGAACGATGCCCTTGCCGTTCCGGCACAAACCCCGATGCTGTAAGCGCGGAGAGCTGCGATGCGATTTACTGACATATTCATAAAACGGCCTGTGCTGGCGATCTCGCTCAGCTTCCTGATAGCCCTGCTGGGCTTCCAGGCCATCTTCAAGATGCAGGTGCGTGAATACCCCGAGGTGATCAATACCGTCATCACGGTCAACACCAGCTACTATGGCGCCAGTGCGGATCTGATCCAGGGCTTCATCACCCAGCCTCTGGAGCAGGCGGTCGCCCAGGCCGACAACATCGACTTCATGACCTCCTCGAGCCAGCTGGGCAGTTCCACGGTGACGGCGTACATGAAGCTCAACACCGATCCGAACGCCGCGCTGTCCGACATCCTGGCCAAGGTCAACTCGGTGCGTTCCCAGTTGCCCAAAGAGGCGGAAGACCCTTCAGTCACCTCCTCCACCGGCTCCACCACGGCGGTGCTCTACATGGGCTTCACCAGCCCGGAGCTCAACTCCAGCCAGATCACCGACTACCTGGAGCGGGTCATCAAGCCCCAGCTGTTTACCGTGGGCGGGGTCTCCAAGGTGGATCTGTATGGCGGGGTCGAATTCGCCCTGCGGGTGTGGCTGGATCCGGCCAAGATGGCCGCCTTTGACCTGACCTCAAGCGACGTGATGACGGTGCTCAACAGCAACAACTATCAGTCCGCGACCGGCCAGGCCACCGGCTATTTCACCCTGTTCAACGGCAACGCCGAGACCCAGGTCGGCAACATCGAAGAGCTCAAGCGTCTGGTGGTCGCCACCCGCGACAGCAAGGTGATCCGTCTCTCCGACATCGCCAAGGTCTCCCTGGAGAAGAGCCACGACATCTATCGCGCCAGCGCCAACGGCCGCGAGGCCGTGGTTCTGGCCATCAACGCAGCCCCGACAGCCAACCCCATCAACATCGCCCACGATGTGCTGGAGCTGCTGCCGAGCCTGAAGCGCAACATGCCGAGCACCATGCAGGTGAACGTCCTGTATGACTCCACCATCGCCATCAACGAATCCATCCACGAGGTCATCAAGACCATACTGGAGGCGGCCGCCATCGTACTGGTGGTGATCACCCTGTTCCTCGGTTCGTTCCGGGCGGTCATCATCCCCATCATCACCATTCCCCTGAGCCTCATCGGCGTGGTGATGATGATGGACATGTTCGGCTTCTCCATAAACCTCATGACCCTGCTGGCGATGGTGCTGGCCATCGGTCTGGTGGTGGATGACGCCATCGTGGTGCTGGAGAACGTCGACCGTCACATCAAGGAAGGGGAAGAGCCGTTCCGGGCCGCCATCATAGGTACCCGGGAGATCGC
The DNA here is from genome assembly GCF_027707405.1 of Aeromonas sp. QDB68. NCBI lineage: Bacteria > Pseudomonadati > Pseudomonadota > Gammaproteobacteria > Aeromonadales > Aeromonadaceae > Aeromonas > Aeromonas sp. QDB68. Next base: position 3,675 of record NZ_JAPCIQ010000013.1, read on the forward strand.
CGTGCCCGTCATCGCCATGACGGTCACCCTGGCGGCGGTGTATGCGCCCATCGCCCTGATGGGGGGCATCACCGGCTCCCTGTTCAAGGAGTTCGCGCTGACCCTGGCGGGCGCCGTGTTCGTCTCGGGCATCATCGCCCTGACCCTGTCGCCCATGATGTGCGCCAAGATGCTCAGGGCCAACGAGGAGCCCGGCAAGTTCGAGCGTACCGTGCACGATTTGCTGGACCGGATGACGGCCCGCTACGACGCCATGCTCCATGCCGTGATGCAAAAGCGTATCGTGGTCATCCTGTTTGCCGTCATCGTGTTCGCCAGCCTGCCGCTGCTGTTCAAGTTCATTCCGAGCGAGCTGGCCCCGTCCGAGGACAAAGGCGTCATGGCGGTGCTGGGGACGGCCCCTTCCAACGCCAACCTGGACTACATCGAAAACACCATGGCGGACGTGAACAAAGTCCTGGACGACCAGCCGGAGATCGCTTACTCCCAGGTCTTCTCAGGGGTGTTCAACTCCAATCAGGCGTTCGGTATCGCCTCCATGGTGCCATGGAGCCAGCGTGAAGCGAGCCAGAAAGAGGTGCTGGATCGGGTCGCCGGTCTGGTGAAGGACATCCCCGGGATGGCCATCACCACCTTCCAGTTCCCGGAACTGCCGGGGGCCTCGAGCGGTCTGCCCATCCAGTTCGTCATCACCACCCCGAACAGCTTCGAGAGCCTGTTCCTGATCGCGGGTGAGATGCTGGCGGCAACCCAGGCCAACGGCCAGTTCGTCTATTCGGATCTCGATCTGAACTACGACTCGGCCACCATGAAGATCAGCATCGACAAGGACAAGGCGGGTGCCTACGGCATCACCATGCAGGACATCGGCATCACCATGGGCACCATGATGGCGGACGGTTACGTCAACCGTATCGACCTGGATGGCCGCTCCTACGAGGTGATCCCGCAGGTGGAGCGCAAGTTCCGTCTCAACCCCGAGTCCATCAAGGGGTACTACGTGCGTGCCGCCGACGGCAAGTCGATCCCGCTGGGCAGCCTGATCAAGATTGAAGTGAAGGGAGAGCCCCGTGCCCTGCCCCACTTCAACCAGCTGAACTCCGCCACCATCGGCGCCGTGCCGGCACCGGGCGTGGCCATGGGGGATGCGATCAACTGGTTTAAGGCGACCGCGGAAGAGAAGCTGCCCCAAGGCTATCGTTACGACTTCATGGGTGAAGCCCGCCAGTTCGTGACCGAAGGGAATGCGCTCTACGCCACCTTCGCCCTGGCCCTGGCCATCATCTTCCTGGTGCTGGCGATCCAGTTCGAATCCGTGCGTGACCCGCTGGTCATCATGGTGTCGGTGCCGCTGGCCATCAGTGGCGCGCTGATCGCCCTGGCGTGGGGCATGGCCACCATGAACATCTACTCCCAGGTCGGTCTCATCACCCTCGTCGGTCTGATTACCAAGCACGGTATTCTGATCTGCGAGGTGGCGAAGGAGGAGCAGTTGCTCCATGGTCTGAACCGGATGCAAGCCGTGATGCAGGCTGCCAAGGTCCGTCTGCGCCCCATCCTGATGACCACGGCGGCGATGATCGCAGGCCTTATCCCGCTGCTCTATGCCTCGGGTGCGGGGGCGGCACAGCGCTTCAGCATCGGCATCGTCATCGTGGCGGGTCTGGCCATCGGCACCCTGTTCACCCTGTTCGTGCTGCCGGTCATCTACACCTTCCTGGCATCCGAACACAAGCCGCTGCCGGAATTCGACGAATCCATCCCGGCAAAAGCCAAGGGTGGTCACTGATCCCAGCCCACACAAAAAAGGCCCCGAAAGGGGCCTTATTTTTATCCATTGGATGACACACGACATAAGTCCATGAAGCAGTTAAACTAAACCGCACTCAATCCAGACCGCAAGGACGCCATGTCAGGAATCTTCTCCAAGGCCGTCGGCCTTAACGGACTCTCTTATCGTCTGCTTTCCTACATTCTGATCTGCAGTACGGTGCTGGCACTGCTCATCACCGTGCTTCAGCTCGCCTGGGACTACAACAAGGATGTGACCGTCATCGAGGCCAGCATCGGCCAGATCGAGGCCTCCTTCCTGCAACCCATCTCGGCCAGTCTCTGGAATCTGGATGAAGAGCAGGTGAAGGTGCAGATCGAGGGCATCATGAACCTGCCCAACATGCAGTTCGTCATGGTCAAGGAGATGCTGGGCAATTCGGAAGTGCCCCTGCTCACCCAGGGGGTGGAGCAGCCCCAATACGACATCTCCCGCGAGTTCACCCTGAGCTATCAGGGGGAAGTGGTCGGCAAGCTGTTCGTCGCCGCCTCCCTGGAGCAGGTCTACCAGCGCCTCATCGAGAAATCCGTGCTGATCCTGGTCAGCCAGACCATCAAGACACTGGTCGTCTCGTTCTGCATCCTGGTCATCATCTACTATCTGGTGATCCGTCACATCAACCGCATCGTCAGCTATGCCCAGAAACTGAGCCTGGATCGCCTCGCGGTGGAGCTGACCCTGGAAGGTCGCCCCCTGCCCCGCAAGTCTCCTGACGAATTCGATACCCTGGCCGCCACCCTCAACCAGATGCGCACCCGGCTGAACGACGAGTTCACCGCCCGCCATCAGGCCGCCGATCAGCTCCAGCAGGAGCGGGACTTCTCCGCCACCCTGATCAACTCCGCCAACATGGTCATCTGCTGCATGGAGCCGGATCTCAACATCGCCAGCATCAACCCCGCGGCCATCCTGCTGACTGGCTATCACCACCAGGAGCTGTTGCAGCACAACTGGCTGGATCTCTTCGTCAGCAAGGAGCAGCGTGACGAGCTGGCCGCCACCCTGGCCGAGCAGGGCGCTCTGGAGGACAGGGAGATCACCATGCACGACCAGCAGGGCAACGAGCTGGTACTGCAGTGGACCTTCGCTCCCTTTTACGAGGGGCCCAACCTCAAGTACCTGATCGGCTTTGGTTATGACATCACCCCCCTCAAAAAGGTCGAGCGGGAGATCACCCTGTTCAACGAGCAGCTGGAAGGCAAGGTGGCGGAACGCACCCGCAGCCTGAGCGATGCCAACGACCAGCTGGGCAAGGCCTATGACGATCTCAAGCAGGCCCAGCAGACCCTGGTGGAGTCGGAGAAAATGGCCTCCCTCGGTTCCCTGGTTGCCGGCGTGGCCCACGAGATCAACACCCCCATCGGCATCAGCGTCACCGCCTCCTCCTACCTGCAGGAGCGGGTGGCCGACTTCAAGCAGCATATCGAGGCCAAGCAGCTCTCCCGCTCCTACCTCAACGAATTCACCCAGAATCTCGACGAGTCGATGCAACTGCTGCAAGGCAACCTGAGACGCGCTTCGGAGCTCATCGCCAGCTTCAAGCAGGTGGCAGTGGATCAGTCCTCCGAGGCCCGCTACAACTTCAGCCTCGCCGACAACCTGCATCAGGTGGTGGTATCCCTCGGCTACAAGCTCAAGAAGGCCCAGTGCGAGGTGGACATCCAGTGCGATCCCAAGCTGAGCATCTACTCCTTCCCGGGCAGCTTCACCCAGATCTATTCCAACCTGATCCTCAACTCCATCCATCACGGTTTCGATGGCTGGGACAGGCCCAGAAAGATCACCATCCAGGTGGCGCAGCAGGGAGACGAGCTGGTCATCGACTACAGTGACAACGGCCGCGGCATCCCCCCGGAGATACTGCCGCGCATCTTCGATCCCTTCGTCACCTCCAAGCGGGGCCAGGGTGGCAGCGGGCTCGGCACCCATATCATCTACAACCTGGTGGTCCAGCTGCTGCGCGGCCGCATCCACTGCGCCAGCGAACCGGGCCAGGGTGCCCAGTTCCACATTCGTCTGCCCATCCAGCAGAACTGAGCACCGGCTCTTGTGGGCCGGCCGCTTTGTCCCCATCATGCTGTGACTGCATTCTTAACGAGCGGAGAACCTCGCAATGGCACAGCATTTTGACTACATCGCCATCGGTGGCGGCAGCGGCGGCATCGCCTCGGCCAACCGGGCAGCCATGTACGGCAAGAAAGTCGCCCTGATCGAAGCCAAAGAGCTGGGTGGCACCTGCGTCAACGTCGGCTGCGTACCGAAGAAGGCCATGTGGTATGCAGGCCAGATCGCCGATGCACTGAAATATGGCGCCGACTACGGCTTCGACACCACGCTCAACCACTTCAGCTGGGCCAGACTGGTCGAATCCCGTCAGGCCTATATCGGGCGCATTCACCAGTCCTACCAGAACGTGCTGGGCAAGAACCAGATCACTGTCATCAAGGGCTTCGCCCGCTTCGTCGACAGCCATACCGTCGAGGTGAACGGTGAGCAGTACAGCGCAGATCACATCCTGATTGCCACCGGCGGCCGCCCCGAGGTCCCGACCATTCCGGGCGCCGAACTGGGTATCGACTCCGACGGTTTCTTCGACCTGCAAAGCCAGCCCAAACGGGTTGCCGTGGTGGGTGCCGGCTATATCGCCGTGGAGATCGCAGGCGTGATGCAGGCACTTGGCTCCGAGACCCATCTGGTGGTGCGCAAGCATGCGCCGCTGCGCAACTTCGACCCCATGATCCACGAGACCCTGGTGGAGATCATGACGCAGGAAGGGCCCAAGCTGCACACCCACGCCATTCCCAAGGCCGTCATCAAGAACGCCGACGACAGCCTGACCCTGCAACTGGAAGATGGTCGCCACCTCACCGTGGACTGCCTCATCTGGGCCATCGGTCGCGTGCCTGCCACCGACAACCTCAATCTGGCTGCCACCGGCATCACCCTGGACGAGAAGGGCTTCATCCCCACCGACAAGTTCCAGAACACCGCCGTCGCCAACCTCTATGCCGTCGGTGACAACACCGGCCGCATCCAGCTCACCCCGGTGGCTGTCGCGGCAGGCCGCCGCCTCTCGGAGCGGCTGTTCAACAACAAGCCGGGCGAGCACCTCAACTACGATCTGGTGCCGACCGTGGTGTTCAGCCACCCGCCCATCGGCACCATCGGCCTGACCGAGCCGGAAGCCGTTGCCGAATACGGTGAAGATCAGGTCAAGGTCTACCGCAGCCAGTTCACCGCCATGTATTCGGCGCTGACCCAGCATCGCCAGCCCACCCGGATGAAACTGGTCTGCGTCGGGCCGGAAGAGAAGGTGGTCGGCCTGCACGGCATCGGCTTCGCCATGGACGAAATCCTGCAAGGCTTCGGCGTCGCCATGAAGATGGGCGCCACCAAGGCGGACTTCGACAACTGTGTCGCCATCCATCCCACCAGCGCGGAAGAGTTTGTGACCATGCGCTAACCGCATATCAAAGTCACAGCAACTTGCTACCAAACCCGGCTCAGGCCGGGTTTTTTGTGCCTTGCCTGTCCACCAGCCAACAAAACCTGCCTTCTTTACGCCGATTTTACGCCAGCCAAATTGGGCTTTATGGCGCCTTTACGCCCGTTTTACATACCCTTTGAGCGTCAATGAGACCTATGGGATCGACACGGATATGCATCGATCCCTGACGCTAATTACCTCAACGGAGTCGTTATGAATTGGCTATATCTGCTGCTGGTCCTCGCCCTCGCGGGCTATCTGCTGCGCGCCCTCGCGCGCACTCATGAGTGAGGAACCGGATATGTGGCAAGAGATCATCTATCCCATCGCGTTCGTGCTGCTGGTGCTGCTGCCGGCGCCTCTGCTTGGCAACTACCTGTATCGGGTGTTTGAAGGCAAGAGTCGCTGGCTGGCCCCGCTTGAGCGCGCCACTCTGGCCTGCTGCGGCACGGACGGGCGCGAGCAGGACTGGAAGTCCTACGCCCTCAGCCTGCTGGCTTTCAACGGCGCCGGTTTCGGCCTGCTGTTCCTGATCCTGATGGCGCAGGGGCTGCTGCCCCTCAACCCGCAGCAACTGCCAGGGCTGAACTGGCAACTCGCCTTCAACACCGCGGTCAGCTTCATGACCAACACCAACTGGCAGGCCTACTCCGGCGAAGCCAGCCTCTCCTACTTCAGCCAGATGGTGGGGCTCACCACCCATAACTTCGTCTCCGCCGCCACCGGCGCCGCCGTCGCCATCGCCCTGTTTCGCGGCATCGCCCGCCAGCAGACCACCCACCTTGGCAACTTCTGGCAGGATCTGGTGCGTTTCTGTCTCTACGTGCTGATGCCGATGGCGCTGATCCTGGCGCTGCTGCTGGTCTGGCAGGGGGTGCCCCAGAGCCTGTCTGCCTACCTGCCGTTCCACGCCCTGGAAGGGCAGGAACAGCTGCTGCCGCTCGGCCCGGCCGCCTCCCAGATCGCCATCAAGCAGCTCGGCTCCAACGGCGGCGGCTTCTTCGGCATCAACTCGGCCCATCCGTTCGAGAACCCGACCGCCCTCTCCAACTGGCTGGAAATGGTCGCCCTGCTGACCCTGGCAGCCGCCATGGTCTGCACCCTGGGTCGTTACGTGAAGGATCTGGCCCACAGCCGCGCCATCCTCATCGCCATGACCATCATGCTGGTGCTGGGGCTCTGCCTCGCCATCGGCCAGGAGCTGAAACCGGATCCCGCCCTCGCCCACCTCACCAGCGAAGCCGGCAACTGGGAAGGCAAGGAGAGTCGCTTCGGCCCCGTGCTGTCCAGCATCTGGGAAGTGGCCACCACCGCCGCCTCCAACGGCTCAGTCAACGCCATGCACGACAGCTTCACCCCCCTCGGCGGCATGGTCGGCATGATCAACATGCTGCTGGGTGAAGTGGTGTTCGGCGGCGTCGGTGCCGGCATCTACGGCATGATGCTGTTCGTGCTGCTGACCGTGTTCCTGTGCGGCCTGATGGTGGGGCGCACCCCCACCTATCTGGGCAAACGGCTCGGCATCACCGAGATGAAGTGGGTGGTCGCCAGCATGCTGGTGATGCCGGTCGGGGTATTGGTGATCGGCGGCATTACCCTGCTGATGCCGAACTCCGCCACCGTCATCGGTCACGATGGCCCCCATGGCCTGTCACGACTGATCTATGCCTACGCTTCGGCCGCCGGCAACAACGGCTCCGCCTTCGCCGGCTTTGCCGCCGCCGACAGCTGGCAGTGCATCGCCATCGGGCTGGCCATGCTGCTCGGCCGCTTCGGCTACATCATTCCGGTGCTGGCCATCGCCGGCCAGCTGGCCCGTGCCCCGCGTCAGGAGCGAAGCGAGGGGGACTTCCCCGTCAGCGGCCCGCTCTTCATCACTCTGCTGATCGTCACCGTGCTGCTGATGGGGGGTCTCTCCTTCCTGCCGGTGCTGGCGCTGGGCCCGGTGGCGGAACACCTGAGCCTGCTGGGAGGAGCCTTCTGATGCTGCACCTCCGACTGATCTGCGTGACCAACTATTCGATGCAGGGAGCTTTCCAATGAGCAAATCCGCTTCAATGAGCACCGACACCATTCAGGTGAAGGGCAAGAAACAGAAATCACAGATCCTGCAGGCCATGGTGGAAGCCCTCTATCGCTTCAATCCCAGGGCGCTGTTTGGCAGCCCCATCCTGTTCACTCTCTGGCTGGCGGCCGTGATGGCGACCCTGGAGTCGCTGCTGGGGCAACCGCTCTCCGGCGTCGCTCCTTCTCTGGCCTGGCAGCTGACCGCCTGGCTCTGGCTCACCCTCTGGTTTGCCAACTTCGCCGAGACCCTGGCCGAGGGGCGCGGCAAGGCGCGGGCCGACAGTCTGAAGGCCGGCATGAGCCAGCTCAAGGCTCGTCGGGTCACCAGCCCGCAGGATGACAAGGGCGAGTGGGTGCCGGCCACCAGCCTGCTCAAGGGCGATCTGGTGCTGGTGCGCAGCGGCGAAATGATCCCCGCCGACGGCGAAGTGGTCGCCGGCATCGCCTCGGTCAACGAGGCGGCCATCACCGGCGAATCCGCCCCCGTCATCCGCGAGTCGGGCACCGACCGCAGCGGCGTGACCGGCAACACCACCGTCGTCTCCGACCAGATCTGGGTGCACATCAGCAACAACCCGGGCGAAAGCACGCTGGATCGCATGATTGCCCTGGTGGAAGGAGCCAAGCGGCAGAAGACCCCCAACGAGATGGCGCTGGACGCCCTGCTGGTGGGGCTGACCCTGATCTTCCTGCTGGTAGTGGCCACCCTGCCCTGGTTCCTCGACTACAACGGTACCCAGGTGCCCCGGCTCTATCTGCTGGCGCTGTTCATCACCCTGATCCCGACCACCATCGGCGGTCTGCTCTCCGCCATCGGCATCGCCGGCATGGACCGGCTGGTGAAGCTCAACGTGATCGCCAAGTCGGGCCGGGCGGTGGAAGCCGCCGGCGACGTGCGCACCCTGCTGCTGGACAAGACCGGCACCATCACTTTCGGCAACCGGATGGCGGACGAGCTGATCCCGGCCCCCGGCGTGGACCCCTCCCTGCTGGCCCAGGCCGCCATGCTGGCCTCGCTCGGTGACAATACCCCGGAGGGCAAATCCATCCTGACCCTGGCGGGCAAGAGCCACACCAAGCCGAGCCAGCTGGAGAGCGACATCCTCATCCCCTTCAGCGCCGAGACCCGGCTGAGCGGGCTGGATCGCAACGGCCATCACTATCGCAAGGGGGCGGTAGACGCGGTGCTGCGCTACCTCTCGCTCGATCGCAAGGCGGTGCCCGAGCTCATCCTCAAATCGGTGGACAACATCGCCCGCCAGGGCGGTACCCCGCTGCTGGTCTGCACACACGAGAAGCTGCTGGGGGTAGTGTTCCTCAAGGACATCATCAAGCCAGGCATCAAGGCACGCTTCCAGATCCTGCGCCACATGGGGATCCGCACCGTGATGATCACCGGTGACAACCCGCTGACCGCCGCCGCCATCGCCGCCGAGGCTGGGGTGGACGACTTCATCGCCGAGGCGACGCCGGAGAAGAAGCTGGCCTACATCCGTCAGGAGCAGGCCGACGGCCGGCTGGTCGCCATGTGCGGGGACGGCGCCAACGACGCACCAGCGCTGGCCCAGGCCGACGTGGGCCTGGCCATGAACGAGGGGACCCAGGCCGCCAAGGAGGCTGGCAACCTGGTGGATCTCGACTCCAACCCCACCAAGCTGCTGGACGTGGTGCTGGTGGGCAAGCAGCTGCTGGTGACCCGCGGCGCCCTGACCACCTTCTCCATCGCCAACGACGTGGCCAAGTACTTTGCCATCCTGCCGGCCCTGTTTATCGCCGCCTATCCGCAGCTGGGGGTGCTGAACCTGATGCAGCTGGGCAGCCCCGAGAGCGCCATCCTGTCGGCCATCATCTTCAACGCTCTGATCATCGTCGCGCTGGTGCCGCTGGCCCTGCGCGGGGTCAGCCTGCAGGGCTCGGCCGCCAGCCTGCTGCGCCGCAACCTGCTGATCTACGGCGTCGGCGGCCTGATAGTGCCTTTCATAGGCATCAAGTTGATCGACCTGGTCATCACCGGCCTGGGGCTGGTGTAACGGCACACCGGATGCGGGACAGACCCGCATCCACCCAACGCATTTGGAGCAAGAAAATCATGATAGCAATCAGAACCCTGCTGACCCTGACCCTGCTGCTGGGGGTAGCGTATCCGCTGGTCGTCACCGGGCTGGCCCAGCTGCTCTTCCCCTGGCAGGCCAACGGCAGCCTGCTCACCAACGCCAAACAGCAGGTGGTCGGCAGCGCCCTGCTGGCACAGAAGTTCGAGCGGGCCGACTACTTCCACTCCCGCCCCTCCGCCAGCGATTTCGCCACCATAGGTGGCGGCGGAAGCAACCTGGGGATGAGCTCGCCCCTTCGGGCCGAGTTTGCCGCAGCTGCGGTCAGGGCGCAGCCGGAAGCCAGGGTCCCCGCCCTGCTGACCCGCTCCGCCTCCGGCCTCGATCCCCATCTGCCCCTCGATGCAGCGCTGGCCCAGGTGGATAGGGTCGCCGGGCAACGGGGGCTGGATCCCGTTCAGTTGACGGAGCAGGTCAAGTCGGCGGCACAAGCTGGTATCCTTGGCCCGCAGGTGGTCAACATTCTCCAGTTGAACCTGCAACTCGATCATCAAAAGGGCGCCTGAGGGCGCTCCTTGCCGTTCGGGAAGGCTCCCTTTCGACAACGGGGACAAGCATGAGCAATGAGGTCACGGCCGCAGTTCGGCCGATGCAACGGGAGCACGGGGATGCGTGATGAAGTGAGGGCGGACGCCCTGCTGGCGAGCCTGGAGCAGGAGCACAGGGGCAAGCTGAAGGTGTTTCTCGGCGCGGCCCCCGGCGTCGGCAAGACCTACGCCATGCTGCAAGCGGTGCGGGAGCAGGCCAGGGAGGGAGTCGACATCCTGATCGGGGTGGTGGAGACCCACGGCCGCCAGGAGACCCTGGCCCTGCTCGACAAGCTCGCCATCCAGCCGCGCAAGCTTCACCTGCACCGCCAGCAGCGACTGGAGGAGATGGATCTGGACGGTCTGCTGGCGCGAAAACCCGCCATCGCCGTGGTGGACGAGCTGGCCCACAGCAACGCCTCCGGCAGCCGCCACGAGAAGCGCTGGCAGGATGTGGAGGAGTTGCTCGGTGCCGGCATCGATGTCTACACCACCCTCAACGTGCAGCACCTGGAGAGCCTCAACGATCTGGTGTGGCAGCTGACCGGGGTCAGGGTCAAGGAGACCCTGCCGGATCAGGTGCTGCTGGAGGCCGACAGCCTGGTGCTGATAGACCTCCCCCCCAAGGAGCTGCTCGGCCGCCTCAAGGAGGGCAAGGTCTATGTGCCCCACCAGGCCAAGGCCGCCCTGCAGTCCTTCTTCTCCCTCAACAACCTGACCGCCCTGCGGGAGCTGGCAATGCAGACCGCCGCCAGCCACGTGGAGGGGGATCTGCAGTTGCAGTGGCAGGCGGCCGGCAAGACCACCTTGCCGCTGCGGGGCAAGCTGATGGTCTGCATCGGGGATGAGCACGGCGCCGCCCTGGTGCGTTACGGCCACCGCTTCGCCCAGCGCAGGCAACTGCCCTGGCTGGTGGCGCACATCGACAGCAAGGGGCAGCGCTCCCCCGAGCTGGAGCAGGCGCTGGCCCTCGCCTCCCAGCTGGGGGCCAGGGTGCTGACCCTCTCCAGCCCGGCCGTGGCCGATGCCCTGCTGGAAACCGCCGAACAGCAGCAGGTCTCCCAATTGCTGCTCGGCAAATCCCGCAACCCGCCCTGGCGTCGATCCCTGGTACAGCACCTGCTCAAACAGGCGCAGGGATTCGAGATCACGCTGGTGGATACCGAGAAGCGCAAGCCCGGCCTGACCCTGCCTACGGCAGGCCCGGGTGAGCTTCGCCAGAGCCTGCTCGCGGTGGCCATCATGGGGGGGACCTCGGCCGTGGTCTGGGCCCTCTCCCACTGGCTGCCCCCCGCCTCCCTGCCCATGCTGTTCGTGCTGGGGGTGCTGGCCACCGCGCTCACCACCAGCCTGGTCCCCGCCATCCTGGCCGCCGTGCTGGGCTTCGTCGGCCACAATCTGCTGTTCACCTTCCCCTACTTCTCCCTGAGCGTGGCCAGCCACAGCGACCTGCTCACCCTGTTCGTGCTGCTCATCGTCGGCATCGCGGCCGGGCGCCTCGCCTCCCGCCAGCGTCAGCAACTGGTCAGTCTGCGCGAGACCCAGCAGCTCGGTAACGCCCTGCTCTCCCTGAGCCAGGGGCTGGCCACCGCCAGCAGCCCGGTGGACGTGCTGAGACAGGGAACCCAGGCCATCGCCCTCGCCCTTGGGCAGCCCGTGTTCGCGCTCGATGGGGATTACCAGTACCGGGCCGGTGACACCCAGACCGGGCCGGGCCAGACAGACAAGGCCGCCATTGATTGGTGCCTGGCCCAGAAACAGAGTGCCGGTGCCCATACCGCCACCCTCAACGCCGCCGAGGCCCAGTATCATCACCTCGGCGATGACCTGGTGCTGGGCATCCGGCTGGCCAGCCCGCTCACCTCCGCCGCCGAGCACCAGCTGCAGGCCCTGCTCACCGATATCCGCGCCGCCCTGGCGCGGATCGATCTCAACGAGCGGCTGGCGGACAGCCAGTTGCAGGCGGAGACCGACCGGATGCGCGCCGCCCTGCTCTCCTCGGTCTCCCACGACCTGAAGACGCCGCTGGCCACCATCATGGGGGCCGGCAGCACCCTGCTGGAATACGGGGACCGGATAAGTGCGGAGGACCGCATCGAACTGCTGCACTCGGTGCAGGACGAGGCGCGCCGCCTGCACGGCTATGTGCAGAACCTGCTGGACATGACCCGCATCGGCTCACCGGACTTCCAGTTGAAACGGGACTGGGTCGACCTGGCGGACCTGGTGGAGAGCGCCCGCCGCCGGCTCGACTCCTCCTGGCGCCAGCACAAGCTGCTGGTGCACTTCGATCAGCAGATCCCCCGGCTCTATGTGCACGGCGCCCTGATCGAGCAGGTGCTGGTCAACATACTCGACAACGCCTCCCGCTACTCACCGGCCGGCACCCCCATCGAGTTCAAGGTGATGCTGGCGGACCCCGACCTCATCATCGACATCATCGATATCGGGGTCGGCATCGCCGAGTCGGATCGGGACAAGATCTTCAACCTCTTCTACACCCAGCCGGTCGGCGACTGCGGCAGCCGCGGCACCGGGCTTGGCCTCGCCATTTCCCGCGCTATGATAGAGGTCCACGGCGGCCGTATCTGGGCATTCGCCGGCCCCAACGGCAACGGCACCTGCATGCGCATCTCCCTGCCGCTGGCCCTCAACGCACCGGCGGCCTGATGGTCGCCGCCCTTTTCAATCAGCAAACGGGAGGCTGAATGGCTCACATACTGGTCATCGACGATGAGGCGGCCATCCGCCGTTTTTTGCGGATCAGCCTGATCGCCGAGGGACATCAGGTGAGCGAGGCGGTCGGCGTCACCGAGGGGATGGCGCAGTATCGCCACCTCAACCCCGACCTGGTGATCCTGGATCTGGGCCTGCCGGATGGCGATGGTATCCAAATCCTGCACGCCATCCGCGAGCACCACGCCAATCCCGTGCTGGTGCTCTCGGCGCGGGACTCCGAGCAGGAGAAGGTGCGGCTGCTGGATGCGGGGGCCAACGACTACATGAGCAAGCCGTTCGGCGTCGGGGAGATGATGGCCCGTATCCGGGTGCTGCTGCGCCAGCGAGTCGGTGCCACCAGCGGCGAGTGTCGACACTTCCCCCACTGTGGCCTGACCCTGGATAGCAACAGCCACAAGGTGACCCTGCAGGGCGAGGAGATCCCCCTCTCCCGCAAGGAGTTCGCCCTGTTGCAGGCGCTGGTGTGCCACCCCGGCAAGCTGGTGCAACAGACCCAGCTGCTCATCGACATCTGGGGACCGAGCCACAAGGAGGACACTCACTACCTGCGCATCGTCATCGCCAGCCTGCGCAAGAAGCTGGGAGATAACCCCCAGCAACCCACCCTGATCGAAACTGAAGCCGGCATCGGCTACCGTTTTATCGGCAGCTGATGTTTCACGTGGAACGACGCCAACCGCAGCACAGGGCCAGCAGACCGCATCCCCCGAGCAGCAGCCCGAGATCCTGCAAGCTGGCGGCAACCGCCAACCCCAGGCTGAGCAACAGGTAGTAACCGAGCCCGAACAGGGCCCCGGCACTGCCCGCCACCTCCCGATAGGCCAGCAGCGCCTGGCTCAGCACATTGGGGATAGCCAGCCCGAACGCGATCACCACTCCCGTCATGGGCAGCAGAAACCAGAGCGATGCCTGACTGGCCCACACCAGCCAACCCGAACCCAGCGCCAGCACGGCGGCGAGCCGTATTAACGAGGCAGGCGTCCAGCCACGGCCCAGCAGACGCTTGTTGAGCAGGCTGCCCACCAGGGTCGCCAGCGCCAGCACGATGCCGGAGTAACCAAATTCCCCCGCGCTCAACCCCAGACTGGCAAACAGAAACGGCGCCAGGCTGTAGTAGCCGAACAGCATGGTGTTGAACAGGGCGACCAGGGCGGCGCTGCGCCACAAGCCGGTATCACGCACCATCCGGCAGGCCAGTGGCCAGAGTGCGACCCTTTGGGTGGTGGCCGGGCGGGTTTCCGGCAGTTGCCAGCAAGCCATCAGCAACAAGCCAATTGCCAGCGCCAGCAGGGCGCCGAATACCCCGAGATAACCCAAGCCATCAGCCAGCAGGCCACCGCTCACCAGCCCCAGCACAGGACTCAGGGAGAGCGCGATGCCCATCACCGAAAAGACCCGCGCCAGATCGCTGCCCTGATAGCTGTCGCGCAGCATGGTCTGGGTCACCACGGAACCCACGGCGGCGCCGAAGGCCGCGATGACCCGGGCCAGCAGCAGGGTTTCAAATTGAGTAGCCAGCAACGCCAGCAGGGTGCCGGCGCCATAGGTCAGCAACCCCGCCAGCATGGCGGGACGCCGCCCGATGAGATCGCACAGTCGGCCCCAGCAGACCACGCCCGCCGCAAACGCCAGAAAATAGACCGACAGGGTCTGGGACGCCTTCCACTCGCTCACCCGAAACTCAGTGGCGATATGGGTCAGCACCGGCCTGTAGATGGTCTCCACTATCTGGGGAAACATCATCAATCCGACCACCAGCCAGCGCGGTGGCAACCTGTTGTTCATGACACACCTCCTTCACAAGAGGTCGCCATTCTAGAGAGGGATAACATGTCCGATTACAATAAGGCGGACTATAAATAGCAAGAATCGGACACATGGCCTTTATTCTTCCCGATCACCCCTTTGATCCGGACCAGCACGACGGCAGCGCCATCGGTATTGCCGCCGCCCTCGGCTGGCACGACTCCGGCCGCCATCAGCACCAGCGCCACCAGCTGCTGTTCGCCCAGGCAGGCTGCATGACCATAGAGCTGGACGATCAGGTCTGCCTGCTGCCGCCGACGCGAGCGGCCTGGTTGCCAGCAGGTCTGCCCCACCGGGTGTTGATGCGCGGGGTAGTGGCCTATCGCTCCCTCTACTTCCAGCCGGAGCCCGCGTTGCCAAACGAGATGGCGGTGCTGGCGGTCAACCCGCTGCTGCGGGAGATCATCGAGCGGATGGCGCTCTGGCCCTGGGACAAGCCGGAAGCAGAGCAAACCTGCACACTGGCATTATTGAAAGAAGAGCTGGCGCAAGCGCCGCGGAAATCCTGGCAGTTGCCGCTGCCGTCAGACGGACGTCTGACCGGCTGGCTGCAGGAGATAAAGCGGGGTGACACCCTGCCCGATCGGCTCAACCGGCTGGCCGAACGGGTGGGTGCCAGTGACAAGACCATAGGCCGCATCTTCATGCGGGAGACCGGCATGAGCTACCAGGCCTGGCGCCAGCAGTGGCGACTGCTGCGGGCCATGGAACTGCTGGCCGAAGCCGAGCCCATCAGCCGGGTGGCCGCTGCCCTGGAGTTCGCCAGCGACAGCGCCTTCATCGCCTTCTTCAGGCAGCACACGGGGCAGACCCCCTTGCGCTACCTCAGCTCTCGGGATGAGTCGCATCGGCCGAGCTCGCCTCCACCACCAGGGTCTCCAGGGCCAGCGGCTTGAGGTTGTGGATGGCCTCTGCCACCACGTCATGGGAAGCCTGCTGCTGCAAGGCCAGCATCTCCTGCTGCAGGGCGGCGCTGTCCAGCTCGGGTCTGGGGTTCTCGGCGGCCATGGCATTCAGGCTCAGGCTGCTGGCAATCAGGGTAGCGATCAGGATCTTCATCTGGCGTGCTCCGGTGTGGTTGAGATGACCACATAACTATTCCAATAGTTGTGCCAGATTTATAACAACATGATTTTATTGATATAAATGATTTTTTGATGCTACCACCCCCCTTCCTGAATCGAATATTGGTTATTTTAAAACCTATAAATGGTTTTTTTTACCACCTCCATCATGGCAACCCTGTTCCACGTGAAACGCCCCGTTTTTTTGATCGACACCCGCTTTTGAAGTGAGCTATGGTGCTAGCTCCCCCCTTAACTGACTCTGGATTTGCCACCGAATGGAATTCTCCTTGTTCGGCGAGAAGTTCACTCGCCACGCCGGTATTACCCAACTCATGGACGACCTCAATCAAGGGCTGCTGAATCCCGACGCCATCATGCTGGGAGGCGGCAATCCGGCCCCCATCCCCGCCATGCTGGAACGCTTTCAGGCCGAGGCCAATACCCTGCTCGACAACGGCGAACTGATCAAGGCCATGGCCAACTACGATGGCCCCCAGGGCAAGGACAGGTTCACCAAGGCGCTGGCGACCCTGCTCAGCAAGGAGCTGGGCTGGGAGATCTCCGCCCGCAACATCGCCCTGACCAATGGCAGCCAGAACGCCTTCTTCTATCTGTTCAACCTGCTGGCCGGCGAGTTCGCCGACGGTCGCAAGAAGAAGGTGCTGTTCCCCCTGGCCCCCGAATACATCGGCTATGCCGACTCGGCCCTCTCGTACGATCATTTCGTCGCCTACAAGCCCACCATCGAGAAGCTGCCCGACGGCCAGTTCAAATACCACGTGGATTTCGAGAGCCTGCAGGTGGGCGACGACATCGGGGTGATCTGTGTCTCCCGGCCGACCAACCCCACCGGCAACGTGCTCACCGACGAGGAGATCGAGCACCTCGATCAGATCGCCCGTGACAAGGGGATCCCGCTGCTCATCGACAATGCCTACGGCGTGCCCTTCCCCGGCATCATCTTCAGCGACGCCAAGCCGTTCTGGAACGCCAACACCATCCTCTGCATGAGCCTCTCCAAGCTCGGCCTGCCGGGCACCCGTTGCGGCATCGTCATCGCCGACGAGAAGATCATCCGGGCCATCACCAACCTGAGCGGCATCATCAATCTGGCGCCGGGCAGCCTGGGTCCGGCCATCACCATTCCGATGATCGAGAGCGGTGACATCATCACCCTGAGCGAACAGGTGGTGAAACCCTTCTACCAGCAGAAAGCCACCTTCGCGGTCCAGCTGCTGCGCGAGGCCATTCCGGATCCGCGCTTCCACATCCACAAGCCGGAGGGAGCCCTCTTCCTCTGGCTCTGGTTCGAAAACCTGCCGATCCACTGCCAGGAGCTGTATGAGCGACTGAAGGCGAAGAACCTGCTGATCGTGCCCGGCCACTACTTCTTCCCCGGCATCGACGACCCCGAGTGGCGCCACAGCCAGGAGTGCATCCGCCTCAACTATGCCCAGAGCGAAGATCTGGTGCGTCGCGGCATCGCCATCCTGGCCGACGAGATCAACGCCCTCTACGCCGGTTGATTCCCCCTTCGGCATGAAAAAAAGAGGCCTGCAGATGCAGGCCTCTTTTCTATCAGGTGGTCAGCGATGTTGTTTAACCGGGCAGTGCCAGCTGATCGGGTTTGCCGATGGGGATGGCACGGGGCTTGAGCGCTTCCGGCAGCTCCCGGGCCAGCTCTATGGTCAGCAGACCGTGCTCCAGCCTGGCCCCCTGCACTTCCACGTGCTGGCTCAGCTTGAAGGCGAGCTCGAAGTCCCGCTCGGCGATCCCCTGATGGAGGAACTGGCGCTCGCCCATGGTGGCGACCTTGCGCCCCTTCACCTTGAGGGTACCGTTTTCGGTCTCCAGCTCCAGCTCATTGCGATCGAAACCGGCCACGGCAACCGTGATGAGGTAGCTGTCGTCATCCCGCTTTTCGATGTTGTACGGGGGGTAGGCCGAGGTCTTCTGATCGAACAGGCCTTCCAGCTCGCGGGCCATCCGCTCGAAGCCGACGGCATTGGAATAGAGATGAGAAAAATCGAGGTTACGCATGATCCTATCCTTCTATAAAGCAACAGGGTTTACTCTCCACGGGCCCGCCATCGGCACCCGGGAAACATCAGCAATGCAACGAGGTCAGGCTGTCAGCCGTTGATCTCGATCTTGCGGGGCTTCATCGCCTCGGGCACTTCGCGCACCAGGTCGATGTGCAGCAGACCGTTCTTCAGGTCGGCCCCCTTCACCCGCACATAGTCGGCCAGCTGGAAGCGACGCTCGAAGCCGCGTTCGGCGATCCCCTGATAGAGGTAGTTGCGCTCGGTGTCGGCCTGCTTGCTGCCCTTCACCGTCAGCAGATTTTCCTGGAAGCTCAGCTCCAGCTCTTCCTGGGTAAAGCCCGCCACCGCCATGCTGATGCGGTAGTCGCTGTCACCCAGCTGCTCGATGTTGTAGGGGGGATAGCCGGCATTGCCATTGCTGGCGGCAGATTCGATGAGAGTGGCCAGACGATCGAAACCGATGGCAGAACGATAGAGCGGAGAAAAGTCGATAGAACGCATAGTATTACCCTCTTGTGAGCGATAACGGATTGTTTGCCCTCCTGATGGACGGGCGCCTGGTCGAAACCTCTGTCGAGCGTTCCGGCCTTGTTATCTATATAGGGGCCAACATTTGGCTTTCAAGGGGTAAAAACAAAAGAAATGCAGGCCATCAAAAATGGCCCGATTAGATCGATAATAGGCCTGCGGGCCACTCATGATCCGTCCCTCATCCCTCCATACTGGCCGTGTCCCCAACGAGAAACCGGAGCACGCCATGAAGATTACCCAGGTTCGCAACGCCACCCTGCTCATCCACTACGCAGGAACCCGCTTCCTCATCGACCCCATGCTGGCCCCCAAGGGGAGCTACCCCGGCTTCGAAGGCATGGCCAACAGCCATCTTCGCAACCCCCTGGTCGAGCTGCCGCTGCCCATGGCGACCCTGCTGGAGGTGGATGCGGTGATCGTCACCCATGACCATCTGGATCACTGGGACGATGTCGCGAAAGCGAAGATCCCCAAGCACCTTCCCCTGTTCGTGCAGCATCAAAAAGATGCCGACACCATGAGGGGATGCGGCTTCGAGGATGTGCGCCTGCTGGGCGAGGTCGGCGAGTTCGCCGGCATCCGCCTGCAACAGACGGAAGGCCGACACGGCAGCGATACCATCATGGCCCTGCTGGGGGATCGCCTTGGCGAGGTCAGCGGAGTGGTCTTCTCCCATCCCGCCGAAAAGACCCTCTATCTGGCCGGCGACACCGTCTGGAATGCCCAGGTTGAACAAGCGCTGCACCGGCACCAACCCGAGGTTGTCGTCCTCAACTGCGGTGATGCCCAGGTGACGGGTCTGGGCGCCATCATCATGGGCAAGGAGGATGTGGCCGCCGTCTATCAGGCCGCCCCGCAGGCCACCCTGATCGCCAGCCACATGGAGGCGGTCAATCATGCCCTGCTGTCCCGGCGGGAGCTGCGCGACTACCTGGACAGCCAGGGGATGGCCGCCCGGGTAAGGGTGCCCGAGGATGGCGACACCATGGTGCTCTGAGCGGGGGGCCGGGCACCACATGGCTCTTCGGCTTTCTGTTGCTGCCCCGTATGATGGGGATCCGAGTGCAAAGGAGTTTGCCACCATGCCCCGTCCCCTCATCGTCGCCGTCATCACCTTCGATCGCTTCAGCCCCTTTCACTGCTCGGTGCCCTGCCTCATCTTTGGCGACAAGATGATGCCGGGCCAGTCGTTGTTCGAGCTGAGACTCTGCGCCGGGGATGACACGCGACAACCCGCCTCCTCCCAGGGCTTTCGCATGGAGGCCGACTATGGCCTGGAGGGTCTGCTGGAGGCGGATATCATCATCATCCCCTTCTGGCGCGATCCGGCCGAGCGCCCCGCCCAACCCCTGCTCGATGCCCTGGTTGCCGCCCGGATCAGGGGAGCCCAGATCGTGGGGCTCTGTCTCGGCACCTATGTGCTGGCCTATGCCGGCCTGCTGGACGGGCGCGGTGCAGCCACCCACTGGGAATTTGAACAGGAGTTCGTCCAGCGCTTCCCCCGGGTGCGGCTCGATACCAATGCCCTCTACGTCGACGACGACGGGCTCATCACCTCGGCTGGCACCGCCGTCAGCCTGGACTGCTGCCTCTATCTGGTTCGCCAGCATCACGGCAGCCAGATTGCCAACAAGCTGGCCAGGCGGCTGGTGGTGCCTCCCCACCGGGAGGGTGGCCAGGCCCAGTTCATCGAGCAGCCGGTACCCGCCTCCACCCGGGATGCCAGGATCAACCAGCTGTTCGATCACCTGCGCCTGCACCTGGCCGCGCCCCACACCCTGGACAGCCTGGCGGAACATTGCATGATGAGCCGACGCACCTTTAGCCGCCGCTTCCAGCTCGCCACCGGTCTCTCCCTCGGGGAGTGGCTGATGGCGGAGCGTCTGCGCCGCAGCCAGACGCTGCTGGAGTCCAGCTCCCACACCGTGGAACGCATCGCCGAACTGGTGGGGCTCGGATCTGCCACCATATTGCGCAAGCACTTTCGCGCCCGCTTCGGAGTGTCGCCGCGGGAGTGGCGCCGCACCTTTCGCGGTGACAGAGTCTAGGTCCCACATGTTTCACGTGGAACGCGCCCTTTTCCTTGCCCCAGAAAACAAAAAGCCGCTCACGAGGAGCGGCTTTTGATGGTTGTCGGACCGTCTGTTAGACGTCGAGGTTGGCAACCCGCAGGGCGTTGGTCTCGATGAAGTCGCGACGGGGCTCTACGGCGTCACCCATCAGGGTGGAGAAGAGCTGGTCGGCGCCGACTGCGTCGTCGATGGTGACGCGTAGCATGCGACGGGCTTCCGGATCCATGGTGGTTTCCCACAACTGCTCCGGGTTCATCTCCCCTAGCCCTTTATAGCGCTGGATGTAGATGCCACGCTTGCCTTCGCCCATCAGCCACTCGACCGCTTCAACGAAGCTGGCGACCGGCTTCACCTTCTCGCCACGCTTGATGTAACCGCCTTCCTCGATCAGGTTGGCGATCTCCTTGCCCAGGGAGACCAGCTGACGGTACTCGGAGGATTGCAGGAAGTCGTAGCTCAGCGGATATTCACGGTCGACCCCGTGCTGGCGTACCACGGCGTGGGGCACGAACAGGCTGCGCTCCTCGTCGCGGCGTACCTGCATCTGGTACTGGATACCGTGGTTGCTCTCGTTGAGCACGGCTTCCATGCTCTGGCACCAGGTCTGCAGATCGCTCTCGCTGGCCAGCAGGGTTTCGTTCAACTCAGGCTGATAGATCAGCTGGGTCAGCACGGCTTCCGGGGCGCGGCGGGACATGCGGGTGATGAGGTGAGTCACGGAGCGATGCTGGTTGACCAGACGCTCCAGCGCCTCGCCACCGATGGCCGGGGCAGACTCGTTGACGTGCAGGGTCGCACCGTCCAGCGCCATGGCGGTCTGGTACTGCAACAATGCGTCTTCGTCTTTCAGGTACTGCTCCTGCTTGCCCTTCTTCACCTTGTAGAGCGGCGGCTGGGCGATGAAGACATAGCCACGCTCGATGATTTCCGGCATCTGACGATAGAAGAAAGTCAGCAGCAGGGTACGGATGTGCGCACCATCGACGTCCGCATCCGTCATGATGATGATGTTGTGATAGCGCAGCTTGTCCGGGTTGTACTCGTCGCGACCGATGCCACAGCCCAGAGCGGTGATCAGGGTACCCACCTCCTGGGAGGAGATCATCTTGTCGAAACGGGCCTTCTCCACGTTCAGGATCTTGCCCTTGAGGGGCAGGATGGCCTGGTTCTTCCGGTTGCGACCCTGCTTGGCGGAGCCACCAGCAGAGTCCCCTTCCACGATGTAGAGTTCGGAGAGCGCCGGGTCTTTCTCCTGACAGTCCGCCAGCTTGCCGGGCAGACCGGCGATATCCAGCGCGCCCTTGCGGCGGGTCAGTTCGCGGGCCTTGCGGGCCGCTTCGCGGGCACGGGCCGCATCGATGATCTTGTTGACCACGATCTTGGCGTCGCCCGGGTTTTCCAGCAGGAAGTCCGCCAGCTTCTCACCCATCGCCTGTTCCACGGCGGTCTTCACCTCGGACGAGACCAGCTTGTCCTTGGTCTGGGAGGAGAACTTGGGATCAGGCACCTTGACGGAGATAACGGCAATCAGACCTTCACGGACGTCGTCACCACTGGCGGCGGACTTGGCCTTCTTGCTGTAGTCCTCCTTGTCCATGTAGTTGTTCAGCGTCCGGGTCAACGCGGTACGGAAGCCCACCAGGTGGGTACCGCCATCCCGCTGCGGAATGTTGTTGGTGAAGCAGTAGACCCCTTCTTGATAGGCGTCGTTCCACTGCATGGCGACTTCGACACCGATGCCGTCCTGCTCAGTGGTGAAGTGGAACACCTTGGGGTGGATCGGGGTCTTGTTCTGGTTCAGGTACTCGACGAAGGCCTTGATGCCCCCTTCGTAGCAGAAGTGCGCCTCGCGGCCGTCACGCTCGTCCATCAGACGGATGGAGACGCCGGAGTTGAGGAAGGATAGCTCGCGCAGACGCTTGGCCAGGATCTCGTAGTGGAACAGGGTGTCGCTGAAGATGGTCGGGCTCGGCCAGAAGCGGACTTCGGTCCCGGTACCGGTGCTGTCACCAATCTGCTTGAGGGGTGCCTGCGGCTCGCCCAGGTGATAGGTCTGCTCGTAGACATGACCGTTGCGGCGGATGGTCAGCAGCAGCTTGTCGGAAAGCGCGTTTACCACGGAGACGCCCACACCGTGCAGACCGCCGGACACCTTGTAGGAGTTGTCATCGAATTTGCCGCCGGCGTGCAGCACGGTCATGATGACTTCGGCGGCGGAGCGGCCCTCTTCCGGGTGGATGTCCACCGGAATGCCGCGACCGTTGTCGCGCACGGAGACGGAGCCGTCGGAATGGATCTTGACCTGGATATCGGAGCAGTAGCCAGCCAGAGCCTCGTCGATGGAGTTGTCGACGACCTCGAACACCATGTGGTGCAGGCCCGATCCATCGTCCGTATCGCCGATATACATCCCCGGGCGCTTGCGGACCGCATCCAGGCCCTTGAGCACCTTGATATTCGAGGAGTCGTAAGTATTTTCACTCATAGCTTACTCTCTGCCTTCTCTAACGTTTCGGAGATCTTGCCTTGTTCCACGTGGAACAGCTTGCAGTCACTCGCATCCATCATGTCTGCGAGCTGACCGGTATCGATGGCGGTGATGAACACCTGGGACGCGCACTGCTTCAGCCTTGCGGCCAGCAGACGACGTTTGTCGACATCCAGTTCAGAGGCAAAATCATCAATTAAAAAAATACAGCCGCGGCTGCTATGTTGATTCAAATAGAGCCCTTGGGCCAGCCGCATGGCACAGACCAGCAACTTCAGCTGACCCCTGGACAAAATATCCTGCGCGGGCACGCCGTTCGCCTTGAGCCGCACGTCCGCCTTCTGCGGACCGACCCCAGTGTACCCCAGCGAACGATCCCGTTCGAACCCCGCCTCCAGCAATGCGTCGAGGGGAGTGTCTTTTTCCCAGCCTCGATAGAATCCAAGACTGATATCGAACTCCGGCAGAAAATCTGCCGTCATCTCCTTGATCAGGGGTGTAATGGCCTGACAATAACTGGCGCGAAAACCCGCCAGCTCGCCACCCAGTCGCACCAGCTCCTGATCCCAGAACGCCAGTTGACGATACTGGGTGCTCTGGCGCAGCAAGGCATTGCGCTGCTTCAGCAGCCGACGCACCCGCCCCCAGAGGGAGAAGAAGGTCGGCTCCTGATGGAAAACACCCCAGTCGAGCCAGGCACGGCGGGCCTGGGGCCCACCGGTCAGCAGGCTGAAACCATCGGGGTGGATCAACTGTACCGGCAACAGCTCCGCCAGATCGGCCAGGCGCTGGGCCTGGGCACCGGCGATCTTGAGCTGGGTTTCGCCCCCCTTGTCCTTGGCAAGCCCGATGGGCACCTGACGCCCCTCCAGCTCGCACTGGGCAAACAGGGTAAAGGCCCGCTCGCCCTGGCGGATGACCCGCCCGGTCAAATGGGTACGAAACGAGCGGCCGAGACCAAGGTAATGAATGGCTTCCAGCACGCTGGTCTTGCCGCTGCCGTTGCTCCCGACCAGGATATTGAGGCCGGGAGACAGCGCGAGACTGGCGTGCTGAATGTTGCGAAAGTCGCTGAGCTGGAGTTTGACCAGGGACACGACTAGATCCGCATCGGCATCACCACATACTGGGCATCTTGGTTCTCAAAATCCTCAATAATGGCGCTGCTGATGGAATCGCTCAGGCTGATCCGGATTTGGTCACATTTTAACGTATTCAACACGTCCAGCACATAGGAGACGTTGAAGCCGATCTCCATCTCGCCAGCGGCGTATTGTACGTCAAGCAGCTCTTCGGCTTCTTCCTGTTCCGGGTTGTTGGCGGTGATGCGCAGCAGGTTTTCCTGCAGATTGAGACGCACCCCACGGAATTTCTCGTTGGAGAGGATGGCGGCACGGGCAAAGGCCTGGCGCAGATCCTCGCGACCGGCGATCAGGGCCTTGTCACTCCCCCGGGGGATGACGCGGCGCCAGTCCGGGAAACGGCCATCCACCAGCTTGGAGGTGAAAATGAAGCCATCCAGGGCGGCGCGCAGGTTGCTGCGGCCCACTTGCAGCCGTACCGGCTTGTCTTCCGCTTCCAGCAGGCGCACCAGCTCCAGCACCCCTTTGCGCGGCAGGATGACCTGATGATCGGGCAGCGATTCCCCCACCACTTCGCGGCGGCAGGTGGCCAGCCGGTGACCGTCCGTCGCCACGGTACGCAGGCCGTGTCCTTCGCTCTCGAACAGCATGCCGTTCAGGTAGTAGCGCACGTCCTGGCTCGCCATGGAGAACTGGGTCGCGTCGATGAGTTTTTTCAGCTCCAGCTGGCTGATGTCGAACTCGAGCACGGATTCCCAATCCTCGATGTTCGGGTATTCGGTCGCCGGCAGGGTCGACAGGTTGAAGCGGGAGCGGCCGGAACGGATGATGAGGCGCTCTCCCTCGGTGCTGAGACGGATCTCCGCCCCCTCCGGCAGACCGCGACAGATGTCCAGCAGCTTGCGCGCCGGCACTGTGGTGCGGCCATCCTGGCTGTCGCTGTTGAGATAGACCTGTCCGATCATCTCCACCTCGAGATCGGTCCCGGTCAGCGACAGCAGGCCATTGCTGACATCGAGCAGGACGTTGCCGAGGATGGGCAGGGTCGGCCGGCCACCCAGGGCACCGGACACCAGTTGCAGGGGACGTAACAGGGCCTCACGGCTAATTTCGAGCTGCATCTGTGCTCTCCGTTGTTATTGGGAGGAAAGGATTCGGATCAGGCTGGAACATGCAATCTGCATCTGTGCACTCCGTTCCGTTATCAGGAAGAAAGGGTACGGATCAGGTTGGAATAATCTTCCTTGATGTCGTGACTCTCTTCCTTCAGCTGCTCGATCTTGCGGCAGGCATGAAGAACCGTGGTGTGGTCACGGCCACCAAAGGCATCCCCTATCTCAGGCAAGCTGTGGTTGGTCAGCTCCTTGGCCAGCGCCATCGCCAGCTGGCGCGGGCGGGCAACGGAGCGGGAGCGACGCTTGGAGAGCAGATCCGCCAGCTTGATCTTGTAATACTCCGCCACCGTCTTCTGGATGTTGTCGATGGTGACCAGCTTCTCCTGCAAGGCCAGCAGATCGCGCAGCGCCTCGCGCACGAAGTCGATGTTGATGGCGCGGCCGGTGAAGTTGGCGTTGGCGATCACCCGGTTGAGGGCACCTTCCAGTTCACGGACGTTGGAGCGAAGCCGTTTGGCGATGAAAAAGGCCACTTCGTCCGGCAGATGGATCTGGTTCTCGTCCGCCTTGCGCATCAAGATGGCAACCCGGGTCTCCAGCTCCGGCGGCTCGATCGCCACAGTGAGTCCCCAGCCGAAGCGGGACTTGAGACGATCTTCCACCCCGTTGATCTCTTTCGGATAACGGTCCGAGGTCAGAATGATCTGCTGGTTGCCTTCAAGCAGGGCGTTGAAGGTGTGGAAGAACTCCTCCTGGGAGCGCTCCTTGTTGGCGAAGAACTGGATGTCATCGATGAGCAGGGCATCGACGCTACGGTAATAACGCTTGAACTCTTCAATGGCGTTATTCTGCAGCGCCTTCACCATGTCCTGCACGAACCGTTCGGAGTGCATGTAGATGACTTTGGCGTCTTTCTTGCGATCCTTGATGGCATTGCCAACGGCGTGCAGCAGGTGAGTCTTGCCAAGGCCAGTGCCGCCATAGAGGAACAGCGGGTTGTAGGCACCACCCGGATTGTCGGCCACCTGACGGGCGGCCGCACGGGCCAGCTGGTTGGACTTACCCTCGACGAAATTCTCGAAGGTATAGTTCACGTTGGTGTTGCTCTTGTGGTTTGGCTCGGGCTTGTTTTCGGCCTTGTTTTCCCAGCTCTTGGGAGAGTTATTCACAGGATCGACACCACGGGCCGGCGCCCTGGCGACCGCGACGGGATGAGGGCGATTGCCGATATCAAAACGCAGGGTGGGAGCGTCGGCTCCGCACAGCTCGTTGATGATGCCGTTGACCCGGAGCAGGTACTTGTCGCGTACCCAGTCCAGAACAAAGCGGTTCGGTGCATACAGGGTCAGAGTATTGTCACTCAACTCCGCTTGAAGCGGCCGGATCCACATGCTGAATTCTGCCGAGGGCAACTCATCTT
Source organism: Aeromonas sp. QDB68 (assembly GCF_027707405.1). Classification (NCBI taxonomy): domain Bacteria; kingdom Pseudomonadati; phylum Pseudomonadota; class Gammaproteobacteria; order Aeromonadales; family Aeromonadaceae; genus Aeromonas; species Aeromonas sp. QDB68. Next base: position 30,063 of record NZ_JAPCIQ010000013.1, read on the forward strand.
GCAGCCGGTTAAGGCACTGCTGCCATAGCGAAGCAGTCACTCTAGACTCCCGTCAATTGATTAAGTAAAGACCGGCTATTCTACGTTTTTAGTGGCCGGATCTCCAGTTGCTGCCGCACGGATCCAGCAAATAAGATCCTTGACTTTCAAGGATCCAACGCCCCAGGATCCCATTTCATCCCCAAAGTTACCCACAGCCGGATATCGGCAATGTGGACAGAATGGCGCGCTGCAACCATAGTTATTTTATATAACCAAATATCATTTATTTTTTATATTTTATTCCAATAACATCAGCGCCAACCCGTGATTACAACTAAAAATACAGCACTACAGAGAGAGGAATCCCCATGAAATCCACCATCAAACTGATTTCCGGCGCCGCCATTCTGCTGGCCAGCCTGTCCGGCCAGGCCATCGCCCAGGAAACCATCAAGGTCGGCATGTCCGGCAAATATTTCCCGTTCACCTTCGTCAAGCAGGACAAGCTGCAGGGCTTCGAAGTGGACATGTGGAACCAGATCGGTGAGCGCACCGGCTACAAGGTCGAGTTCGTGACCGCCAGCTTCTCCGGCCTGTTCGGCATGCTGGAAACCGGCCGCGTCGACACCATCTCCAACCAGATCACCATCACCGACGAGCGCAAGGCCAAGTACGCCTTCTCCCAGCCCTATGTCTATGACGGTGCCCAGATCGTGGTCCGCAAGGGCAACAACACCATCCACGGCATCAAGGATCTGGAAGGCAAGAAGGTCGCCGTCAACCTGGGCTCCAACTTCGAAGAGCTGCTGCGCAAGAACGACCCCAACAAGAAGATCGACATCCGCACCTATGACTCCGCCTTCGAGCAGGATGTCGCCCTGGGCCGCATCGACGCCTTCGTGATGGACCGCGTCTCCACCGCCCAGCTGATCAAGGAATCCAAGCTGCCGCTGCAACAGGCCGGTGCACCGTTCGAAACCATCGAGAACGCCCTGCCCTTCCTGAAGACCCCGGAAAAGCAGGCCGTGCTGAAGAAGGTTGACGATGCCCTCACCGCCATGCGCAAAGACGGCACCCTGACCAAAATCTCCGAAAAATGGTTCGCAGCGGACATCTCCAGCAAATAAATGATGGAATTTGACCTCGAGTACACGCTAGGGCTGTTTCCCATTCTGCTCAAATACCTGAGCACCACGATGGAAATGGCCCTGTGGGGATTCGTATTGGCACTCGTACTGTCGCTGATCCTGGCGATAGTACGGGTCTTTCGCGTTCCTGCAATTCACTGGCTGGCGATGCTCTATATCTCGTTCTTCCGAGGTACACCCCTGCTCGTCCAGCTGTTCCTGCTCTACTACGGGCTGCCGCAACTCTTCCCCATCTTCGTGGGAATGGATGCCTTCACCGCCGCCATCATCGGCCTGACCCTGCACTTTGCCGCCTACATGGCCGAGTCCATCCGGGCCGCCATCCTCGGCATCCACAAGAGCCAGATGGAGGCCGCCCTCAGCATCGGCATGAGCCGGCTGCAGGCGATGCAACGGATCATCCTGCCGCAGGCTGCACGCATCGCGACACCTTCGCTGATGAACTACTTCATCGACATGATCAAGAGCACCTCCCTGGCGTTTACCCTGGGAGTGGCGGAGATCATGGGCAAGGCGCAGATGGAGGCCTCTTCCTCCTTCAAGTTCTTCGAGAGCTTCATGGCGGTGGCACTGGTCTACTGGGTCGTGGTCATCTTCTTCACCCGCCTGCAGCACCTGCTGGAAGTGCGGCTCAACCGTGCTTATTAAAGGAGGCCAGTCATGATCAAGCTAACCGGCCTCTCCAAGGCCTATGACGGAAATCAGGTGCTGAACAGCATCGATCTTGAGGTGAAAAAGGGGGAGATTGTTGTCATCATCGGCCCCTCCGGCACCGGCAAGTCGACTCTGCTGCGCTGCCTCAACCTGCTGGAAACCCCGGATGCCGGCCGACTCGCCATCGACGACCTGCAACTGGATCTGGCCAAGGCCAGCGACCAGCAGGCCATCGAGCTGCGCAAGCGCGCCTCCTTCGTGTTCCAGAACTACGCCCTGTTTGCCAACAAGACGGCGCTGGACAACATCGCCGAGGGGCTGATCACCGTCTGGAAGCAGCCGAAGGCGGAGGCCCGCGCCACCGCCCTTGGCATCCTCAAGGATATCGGCCTCGCCGAGAAACAGGATGCCTACCCGGCCTCCCTCTCCGGCGGCCAGCAACAGCGCGTCGGCATCGGCCGGGCCATGGCGGCCCACTCCAAGGTGATCCTGTTTGACGAGCCCACCTCCGCCCTCGATCCCGAGTGGGTCGACGAGGTGCTGGGCCTGATGAAGCAGCTCGCCCGCCAGCACCAGACCATGGTGGTGGTGACCCACGAGATCGAGTTCGCCCGTGATGTCGCCGTTCGGGTGATCTTCATGGAAGGAGGCAGGATCGTGGAGCAGGGCCCGCCGGATCAGATATTGGTCGATCCGCAGGATCCCCGTACCCGGGAATTCCTGCGCAAAGTACTTAAATAGCTCTCTCTTTGGCGGCTCTGCCGCCTTTTTTCTTGAGGGATCCTTGTTTAACCCCGGGTTGCCAGTATAATTCGGGGCCCTTGATCCTCCGGATCCTGCCAGATTATCCCGCTCGGTCGACGAACGGGGCGAGATGGAAAGGAACGGCGGATTGACGAGAAGCTGAACTCTGTTTAGAATTCGGCCTCTTTTGCTAGTCGTCACACGCTATAGCTGGCGCGTCGGCTAAGTGTGACAATCAAAACTGTACAGAAATACGGAATCGAATCATGAAACGTACTTTTCAACCGTCCAACCTGAAGCGCAAGCGCTCTCACGGTTTCCGCGCTCGCATGGCTACTGCCAACGGCCGCAAAGTTCTGGCCGCTCGTCGTGCCAAGGGTCGTGCCCGCCTGGTAGTCTAATGCCTACCCAGCACACCTTCTCTCGGGAGTTACGTCTGTTAACTCCCGAACACTTCAAACGCGTTTTCGCCGAGCCTGTCCGGGCCGCTTCTCCGCAAATTACGCTTCTTGCTTGCCCCAACTCCCTCGAACACCCCCGTCTTGGCCTCGCCGTGCCCAAAAAGGCGCTCAAGCGTGCCGTCTGGCGCAACCGTGTAAAACGAGTGGTTCGGGAAAGTTTTCGCCTCAATCAAGCCAATCTGCCCGCTATCGACATCGTCGTGATCGCCAAGGGTGGCGTGAAGGAGATGGACAACGAAGCGCTGTTCAAGTTACTGGAAAAGCTATGGCGCACTCTGTCACGCCGTTGCAATGGGTAGCAATCAAACTGATACGCCTGTATCAGCTAATCATTAGTCCCCTGCTCGGGCCGCGCTGCCGTTTCACCCCGACTTGTTCCCAATTTGCGATAGAAGCAATCCGACTTCACGGTTTCATAAAAGGCGTTTGGTTAGCCAGCAAACGTCTATTAAAATGCCATCCCTTATCCGAGGGTGGTTATGACCCGGTTCCGCAACCAAAGCGAAGAAACTGAAGACTATGGAATCACAACGCAATTTACTCCTGATCGGTTTGCTGTTCGTGAGCTTCTTGCTCTGGCAACAGTGGGAGTCCGACAAGGCTCCGAAGCCGGCCCCGACTACCGTGGCCCAAACCGAACATTTCGTACCTGAAGCCGGTCAGACCGGTGATATTCCTCAGGTTTCCGAGCAAGCAAATGGTAACGCCGCGCGCAAGCTGATCACCGTCTCCTCCGACGTGCTCAAATTGACCCTGGACACCCAGGGCGGTGACATCGTATCTGCCGAACTGCTGGCTCACAAGCTGGAAGAAGGCAAGGAACAGCCGTTCACCCTGCTGACCAGCCAACCTGCACACCTCTATGTGGCCCAGAGCGGTCTGGTCGGTCGCAATGGTCCGGACAGCCAGGCCCAGGGTCGTCCCACCTATGAAGCCGCCCAGACCAGCTATCAGCTGGCCGATGGTCAGGATCAAGTCGTCGTTCCGATGACCTGGACCGACAGCAAGGGTGTGGTCTTCACCAAGGAGTTCGTGCTCAAGCGCGGTGATTACGCCGTGGGCGTCGACTACAAGATCGACAACAAGTCTGCCGAGCCGGTCCAGGTACAGTTCTACGGTCAGCTGAAGCAGACCATGACCACGCCGAAGGATCAGGAAGGTCATGCCATGGTGGCCAGTGCCTACCGTGGTGGTGCCTTCTCCAGCGAAGACTCCCGCTACAAGAAGTACACCTTCGACGAGATGAAGGATGCCGACCTGAACAAGACCACCCAGGGTGGTTGGGTCGCCATGCTGCAGCACTACTTCGTCTCTGCCTGGGCCCCGAATGCCAACGACACCAACAGCTTCTACAGCCGCGTGATCCCGGGCAAGGACCAGGCCATCATCGGCTACAAGGCGCCGCTGGTTGACGTCGCTGCCGGCCAGCAGGCCGAAGTGAGCGGCAAGCTGTGGATCGGTCCCAAGCTGCAGGATCAGATGGCCAAGGTGGCAAACCACCTGGATCTGACCGTCGACTACGGCTGGCTCTGGTTCATCGCCCAACCGCTGCACTGGCTGCTGACCGTGTTCCACGGTTTCGTCCAGAACTGGGGTCTGGCCATTATCATGCTGACCCTGCTGGTGCGCGGCATCATGTTCCCGCTGACCAAGGCCCAGTACACCTCCATGGCCAAGATGCGCATGCTCCAGCCCAAGCTGGCTGCGCTCAAGGAACGCTTCGGTGACGATCGCCAGAAGATGTCCCAGGGCATGATGGAGCTGTACAAGAAGGAGAAGGTCAACCCGCTGGGCGGCTGCCTGCCCATCCTGGTACAGATGCCCATCTTCATCGCCCTCTACTGGGCACTGATGGAGTCTGTCGAGCTGCGCCACGCGCCGTTCGTCCTGTGGATCACCGACCTGTCGGTGAAGGACCCCTTCTTCGTGCTGCCAATCCTCATGGGTGCCTCCATGTGGTATCTGCAGAAGATGAGCCCGACCACCATCACGGACCCGATGCAGCAGAAGGTGATGCAGTTCATGCCGATCATCTTCACCTTCATGTTCCTCTGGTTCCCGGCAGGTCTGACTCTGTACTGGCTGGTGAGCAACGTCATCTCCATCATCCAGCAGACCATCATCTATCGTCAGCTGGAGAAGAAAGGCCTGCACTCACGCAACTGATGCGCAGCCCATCTTTCCTGATGACAAAAGAGGCGGCCTTCGGGCCGCCTTTTTTATTACAATGTCCCCCACCCTCTTACTCATTCAGCCAACCAGCGAGTCAAGCAAGATGACAACAGATACCATCGTGGCCCAGGCCACCGCCCCCGGCCGTGGCGGCGTCGGCATAGTCCGCGTCTCCGGCCCTGCCGCCGAGCGGGTCGCCGAGATAGTGCTCGGCAAGCTCCCCAGGGTGCGTTATGCCGAATATCTGCCGTTCAGGGACGAGCAGGGCCAGGCGCTGGATCAGGGCATCGCCCTGCTGTTCAAGGCCCCCAACAGCTTCACTGGCGAAGACGTGCTGGAGCTGCAGGGCCATGGCGGCCCCGTCATTCTCGACATGCTGATCCGCCGCATCCTGCAGATCGACGGCATCCGCCCCGCCCGCCCGGGCGAGTTCAGCGAGCGCGCCTTCCTCAACGACAAGCTGGATCTGGCCCAGGCCGAGGCCATCGCCGATCTCATCGAAGCCTCCAGCGAGCAGGCCGCCCGCAGCGCCATGCACTCCCTGCAGGGGCAGTTCTCCGGCAAGGTGCAACAGCTGGTGGAGAGCCTCACCCGGCTGCGCATCTATGTGGAAGCGGCCATCGACTTCCCGGATGAAGAGATCGACTTTCTCTCCGACGGCAAGGTGGCGGGTGACCTCTACGCCATCATGTCCGAGCTGGACGACGTGCGCAGCGAGGCCAAGCAGGGTGCCCTGCTGCGAGAGGGGATGAAGGTGGTGATCGCCGGTCGTCCCAACGCCGGCAAATCGAGCCTGCTCAACGCCCTCGCAGGCCGCGAGTCCGCCATCGTCACCGAGATCGCCGGTACCACCCGCGACGTGCTGCGCGAGCACATCCATCTGGATGGCATGCCGCTGCACATCATCGACACCGCGGGCCTACGCGATACCCAGGACAAGGTGGAACAGATCGGCATCGAGCGCGCCTGGGCCGAGATCGAACAGGCCGACCGGGTGCTGTTTATGGTGGACGGCACCACCACGGATGCCGTCGACCCCCACGACATCTGGCCGGAATTCGTTGATCGGTTGCCAAAAAACATCGGCCTCACCGTGGTGCGCAACAAGGCGGACCTGACCGGCGAGGATCTGGCACCGAGCCAGGAGCAGGGCCATGCCGTCTATCGCATCTCCGCCAAGACCGAGCTGGGGCTGCCCGCACTGCGCGAGCACCTCAAGGCCTGCATGGGCTTCCAGGGCAACACCGAAAGGGGCTTCATGGCCCGCCGCCGCCACCTAGACGCACTGGAGCGCGCCGCCGAACGGCTGCTGGTAGCCAGGGAGCAGCTTGAGGTCTATGTGGCTGGTGAACTGGTGGCCGAGGAGCTGCGCCTGGCCCAGGAGTCCCTGTCCGAGATCACCGGCGAGTTCAGCTCCGACGATCTGCTGGGCCGCATCTTCTCCAGCTTCTGCATCGGCAAGTAAGTCCGCAGAGCAGGCAATGAAAAGCCCGGGTTCATCCCGCAATGCTGTTCACTTAAGAGAATTTGAGTTCCAGTCCACGTAGTATCAGGACAAAAAAGCGAGGGAGGCATGATGCCTCCCTCTTTCTATTGCAAGCCCCGCTGGATAAAGGCTGGAGGAAGATCGACTGGACACAGCCTTGCCCCCTCAACTCAAATCCAATTTATGAATAATCAGTCAAAAAAGTGCTTATCTGAACAGCATTGCGGGTTCATCCCGGGCTTTTTTTGTGCGCTTTTCATCCATCGACCTAGAGGCGGCGCAGGCACCACATGAAGTAAGCACCCCCTAACAGGGTGGAGACCAGACCGACGGGCACCTCCTGGGGAAAGAGGATCTGCTGGCCGATCCAGTCCGCCGACACCATCAGCAAAGCGCCACAGCCTGCAGCGCCGAGCAGGTGCCAGCGCGCCCTCACCAGCCCCATCAATCTGGCCAGGTGCGGCGCCAGCAGACCAGCAAAGGAGAGCGGACCTATCACCATGGTGGCACTGGCGGTGAGCACGGCCACCAGCAGCAGGATGGTGAGCTGGGCACGGCCGAGATGGATCCCCAGAGCCGTCGCTACCGCCGGCCCCATGGGCATAAGATCGAGCCAGCGGCTCACCAGCAGGCAGGCTGCCAGCATCAGCAGCGCCAACACCACCAGGGCAAGGGCCACCGGCTGGGTGACGTAATAGGTGGAGCCGGACATCCAGGAGAGCAGTTGCTGCACCCGCAGGTCACCGTTGGCCAGGGCGATGGCCTGCAACGGCTCGAACAGCGCCGTGATGGCGATGCCAGACAGCAGTATCCGCTCCGGCTGGAAGCCGTTGCGCCGGTTGATAAGCACCAGCAGCAGCAGGCAGGCGAAGGCGCCCACCAGCCCCCCCAGCAGCATCATGGGCAGCGGCAAGGCGGGCAGCAACAGGGCCGCCGCAATCACCCCCATGAAGGTGCCACCGCTCACCCCCAGCAGTTCGGGGCTCGCCATGGGGTTGTTGCTGACTCGCTGCAACAAGGTGCCAGCCAGCGCCAGCAACACGCCTGCGGCACCCGCTGCCAGGGTGCGCGGCAAGCGCCACTCCAGCTGGGCCTGCCACCGCAGCCAGCTCGGCCAGCCCCAGCCGCCCATCCCCTGCCCAAACAACAGGGAGGCGATCACCGCCGCAGCCAGCCCCAACACCATCAGGCCGACAAGGCGAGTCGGCGCCGGATGGCGGGCCAACTGCAGGGAGGAGTTCGCCTTAGGCGCACTCTGCTTGATACCAAGACGCGGGATCAGCCAGAGCAGCAGCGGCGCCCCCAACAGGGCTGTCATAGCGCCGGTCGGGATCAGCACAGGCCAGAACCGGCTCAGGGTCTGCAGCAGCAGATCGGTGGCCGCCAGCAACAGGGCGCCGAGGATGGGTGCCCACAGCAGCCGCTGGGCCAGTTTTCTGACCCCCAACAACCGCACCATGGCGGGCGCCGCCAGCCCGATAAAACCGATCAGCCCCACCACGCTCACCACGCAGGCGGTGACGAACACGGCGAGACCCAGACCAGCCAGGCGCAGATGCTTGAGGGAGACCCCCAGGCTGCTTGCGCTGGCATCGTCCAGCTCCAGCACAGCCAGCGGGCGCACCAGCACCGCCGCCAGCATCGCGGCCAGCAGCAACCGTGGCAGCAGATAGCCGACGCCGCTCCAGCTGTTCTGGGCCAGAGATCCGCTCCCCCACACCAGCAACCCTTTGAGCTCCTCCTGGAAGAACAGCAGCAATCCCATGCTGATGGCGGCCAGATAGAGGTTTATCACCAGCCCTGCAAAGACGATGACCACGGGATTGAGCTGGCGGCGCCAGGCCAGGGCGAAGACCAGCCCCATGGCCAGGCTTCCCCCGGCCATGGCGATCCACTCCCGCCCGATCAGCAGCCAGGAGGGGGCGAGCAGGGTCACCATCATCAGCGCCAGCTGGGCGCCGGAGGCCACCCCCAGGGTGGTGGGCGAGGCCAGGGGATTGCGCAGCACCTGCTGCATCAGGGTACCGGCGAGCCCGAGGGCGGCACCGGCCAGCAGGCAGATGGCTAGGCGCGGCAGCCAGCTGAAATGAACCACCGCCTGGCGGGCATCGGTCAGATCCGGCGACAACAGGGTCGCCAGCCAACGCGCCACCGGCAACTGACCGGCCAGCTCCCAACCGGCGAGCGCCAGCGTGAGCCCCAGCAGCAGGCTGACAGGTAGTCGCAGCTGCGACGGAAAAATCTGGTTCATTGCAGCCCCTCCCCGCTTTGCCCATCCCTCTGCAGCGCAGTACTGAGCTGCACGGCAAAGCGGCGCGCCGCCAGCACGCCGCCAAAACTCCACACCGCAGGCAGATGCAGCACGGCCGCCGCCCTCACCTGTGGTAGCTGCTGCCACAGACCGGGCTCCTGTAGCCGCTCGCTCACCCCGACCGGGATCGGATCGACCACCACCAGCTGCGCTTGCGGCAGCGCCATCAACTGCTCCAGACTGGCCACGGCAAAGCCCCAAGCATTGGTTTCCCCCTGCCAGCCATTGCGCAGGCCAAGCCGCTGCATCACTGCCTCGAACAGGCTGCCACGGCCAAACACCCGCACATGGCGCTCATCAATGAATTGCACCACCAGCAAGGGGGGCAGATCGGCGGGCTGCGCCACCTGCATCTGTGCCAGATCCAGCTCCAGTGCGGCGAGCTGGCGTTCGGCCTCCGCCTCTTTGTTGACCAGGGCGGCTATGGTCAGGGTCGCTTCCCGCAGTCGCTGCCACAGATCGGTGCCCGGTTCATACAGGGCGATGGAGTGCACCGGCGCGATGCGGGAGAGGGTCGGCGCCAGGGGGGCCGCCAGCGGCGAGATGAGAACAAGATCCGGTTTGAGCTCCGCCAGCAGTTCCCGGTTGGGTTGGGCACGCAGCCCGATATCGATCACCCCGGCAGGAAGCTGGGGTTCACCGACCCAGGCGCGATAGGGGGCCACATCCCCCACCGCCATCGGGGTGACCCCCAGGGCCAGCAGGGTCTCGGCTATGGTCCAGTCCACTGTGGCGATGCGGGGCGTGGCGCTGGTGGCGTCGGTGGCGGTGACAAGCTGCCCGGCCTCCCCTGCCAGGGGCAGCAGCAGACTGAGCAGACAGGGCGCCATCTTCAATAAACGGTTCAAGAGCGGCCCCCGGTCAGACGATGGCGATGGCGTGGTCATGGGCCGGATGGCGAATGACCTCCATGGGGATGCCATAGATGGCGTTCAGGGTCTCCCCTGTCATGATCTGTTCGGGCTCGCCGTGGGTCAGCAGACGGCCGGAGTGCAGCGCCACCAGCCGATCGCAGAAACGGGAGGCCATGTTGATGTCGTGAATGACGATGATGACCCCGAGGTTGAGCTGGCGGCTGAGCTGCTTGACGAGCGTGAGCACCTCCACCTGATGGGCCACGTCCAGGGCGGCCAGCGGCTCGTCCAGCAGGATGAAACGGCTCTCCTGAGCCAGCAGCATGGCGAGCCAGACTCGCCCCCGCTCACCGCCGGAGAGGGTATCCACCAGCCGATCGGCAAAGCGTTCGGTGTGGGTCAGGGCGATGGCACGCTCCACCTGACGGTGATCTTCCGCTCCCATCCGGCCCAGCAGTCCGCGCCAGGGGTAGCGCCCCATCTCCACCAGTTCGCGGCCGAGCAGGTTTTCGGCACTCGGCAGGTGCTGGGGCAGATAGGCCACCTGACGGGCAAACTCCCGGTTGCCCCAGGCAGACAACGGCTGGTCATCGAACAGGATCTCCCCGCCGCTGTGGGGTTGCTGGCGCGCCAGCAGCTTGATCAGGGTCGATTTGCCCGACCCGTTGTGGCCGATGAGGCCATAGACCCGACCTTGCTCGAAGCGAAGGCTGGTGGGGTGCAGCAGCATGCGGTCATTGACCGCGAAGCTGGCGGATTTCATCTCGAACATAAGCAATTCCTGTGCTGGCTTGCTGCCAGTCTCATCGGTGCCAGCATCAGGCCGGCACCTTGCCATCCAGATGGGCGACCGCATCCCGGCTCACCTGCTTGCGCTGCTCGCCGGTCAGTTCGGTGAGGCGGCCCTGGCGCATCTCCAGCAGGCGATCGGCCAGAGAGAAGTAGTGATCGTCGTGGCTGATGGCGATCACCGTCTTGCCCATCTCCTTGAGACGCGGCAACAGCACCTGATAGAAGATGCGGCGGAACTGGGGATCCTGCTCCGCGGCCCATTCGTCAAACAGCATCACCTCCCGCTGCTCTGCCAGGGCCAGCAGCAGGGCGACCCGCTTGCGCTGGCCCTGGGAGAGGTCGATATCGGCGATGAAGCCATCCTCGATGGCAAGCTTGCTGCCCATCTGCAACCGCTCAAGCCACTCGGCGACCAGCGCCTCTTTCGGCTCGGGCCCCAGCAAATGCTGGAACAGGTGGTAGTCGGTGAAGATGGCGGAGAAGAGCCCCAGATAGCCGTTGCGATCGGTGACCGGCTCCCCATCCAGCAGGATCCGGCCAGAGACCGGTTGATAGAGCCCGGTCAGCAGCATGGCCAGGGTCGACTTGCCGGAGCCGTTGCCACCGATGAGGAATATCTGCTCCCCCCGCTCGATCACCAGATTGATGGGGCCCACGGAGAAACCGCCCTCCCCCTGGTAGTGAAAGCTCACCTGCTCCAGCTCGATGCGCTGCCAGGAGCGAGGCGCAGGCGGCAACGGGAACGCTTCGTCCGGCTCTGCCAGATTGAGGGCAGCTATCTTGTCGAACGCCACCTGGGCGGCGATCAGGGTCGGCAAGGCTCCGATACCTTGCAGCAAGGGAGTGCGCAGGAACAACAGGGTCAGGGCGAAGGTGGCGGCCACATTGGTGTTGGCCCAGCCCAGCCCGTTGGCCAGGAAGAAGACCAGGCCGATGGCACCCAGCATCATGATGTTCGACCAGTTCACCGCGCTCAGGTGGTAGGTATCGGCGCGGATGATCTGCTCCCGGTAGTCCCGGGCATTCTGCTCATAGAGCTGGTGGTAGACGAAGTGGGCACGCTCGCGGTTGAGCGCCAGCTCCTTGCTCCCGGCGATGATGGACTGGTAGTTCTGGTAGAGCCTGTCTTCGGCCTGGCGCATGTGCGCCAGGTGGCGATAGACCCGGTTCACCAGCAACCAGCCCACCACCATGGTCACGGTGACCCAGAGGGCGGTAACACCGAGCAAGGCGGGAGAGAGCAGGCCAAGGTAGATGATGGAGCCCAGGGTGAGCACCAGGCCCTGTACCAGCTCCGGCAGGCGCACGAAGGCGATGGTGATCTGACCGATGTCGCTGGAAAGGGAGGCCAGGAGCGGCCCCTGCCCTATTTGACGCAGACGGGCGACGTCGGTATCCAGCAGTTGCTTGAGCAGGCGGCCACGCAACCGGTAGACGAAATGGTGACCCAGGGTGGTCAGGGCCAGTTGGGATCCGAGCGTGATCACCAGCAGCAGCAAGACAAGGCCGACAAGCTGACCCAGGATCGGCAGCGGATCCCCGACTGATTCGATAAGTGATTGATTGATGAAGGCAATGACGCCTATCCCGCTGACAGCACTCAACAGGCTGAGCAGGGTAATGGCGATGAAGGGCCAACGGTATTGGCGATAAACCAGTGACAAGAGTTCCATGACAGGCCTGTAGATGAATGGAAGGAGGGCGGGAGCCTTCGCCCCCGCCCGGCCTGTCGCTTACCAGCGGTAGTTGACGGTGCCGACTATGCTGCGCGGCTCGCCGTAGTAGCAGTAGTAGTCGCAGCTCGCCACATAGGTGTCGTTCAGCAGGTTGTTGACGTTGATCTGGGCACGCCAGTTCTTGGCAAAGTCATACCCGATCATCGCATCCCATACGGTGTGTGCAGGTACCTGGGCGGAACCATAGATGGGGGTGTAGTCCGCATTCACCGCGCCGATGCCGACGCTGGAACCCACATAGCGCACGCCGGAACCCAGCTCAAGACCGGATACCGGGCCCTGCTGCACCTTGTAGTTGCCCCAGAAGGAGGCCTGGTGGCGCGGGATCAGGCTCGCACGACGATCGCCGTTGCCGGTGTCGTTGGTCTTGGCATCGGTATAGGTATAGGCAGCGGTCAGGCGCAACGCCTCGGTGGCCTGCACGCTCCCTTCCAGCTCGACCCCCTGGGAGGTCACTTCACCGGCCTGGGTCTGCTGGCCGGAGCCGGTAGAGACCAGGGAGTTGGTCTGCTCCAGATCGAACAGCGCCAGGTTGATGTAGCCATCGAGGAAGCTGGGTGCGTACTTGACCCCGGTCTCGTAGAGCTTGCCTTCCAGCGGCTTGTAGGAGTTGCCGGTGTTGGGGTCTATCCCCGGCAGCACTTCGAAGGATTCCGCATAGGCGAAGTAAGGGGAGAGACCGTTGTCGGCCAGGTACATCAGGCTGCCGGAGAGAGAGAGGTTGTCGTCGTACTGTTTCTCGTTCTTGCTCTTGGCTTCGCTGATGTTGTGGGTTTCCACGTAGTCGAAACGACCGCCCGCGGTCAGCAGCCAGCGATCATCCCAGCGGATCTGGTGCTGGGCATAGAGGCCGCTCTGGCCCTTGGTGCTCTTCTGATGGGTCGCGGTGGATTCATCAAAACCGGGGAAACCGCTGTAATCCGGGTTCATGGTGTTGATGGCGCCCATGCCATAGTTGTCGGCTTCCTGACCTTCATTCACATGGCGCTGCAGATCCACCCCCAGCAGCAGGGTCTGCTCCGTGCTGTCGGTGTTCCAGTAGCCCACCATCTGATTGTCCATGGTGGCGCTCTTGGTATCCCCATCCCGGTAGACCAGGCCGCGGTAGGCGGTGGTGCCTTCATAGGTCGGGAAGATGTAGGTCTGGCGCAGCAGCAGATCGTTGTAGTTGAAGCGAACGTTCTGCTTGAACTCCCAGGTCTGGTTGAGCTGGTGGGCCAGCTCGTACCCGGCGGAGATCTGGGTATTGCGATTGCGGTCGTAATCCGGCTGGCTCAGGTTGGTGGAGGGATCGAGCTGGCCGCCGGAGGTATTCAGGGTGCCGTAAACCGGGAAGAAGCCGTTGGTCGGCACCCCTTCATCGTGCTTGAAGCTGGAAAGCAGAGTCAGCGTGGTGCGATCCGAAATATCCAGGGTTACGCTCGGCGCCAGATAGGCGCGCTCGTTGTAGGTGCCATCCAGCACGCCGTCCCGCTCGTTGTAGAGGGCCACCAGACGATAACGGCTGTTGTCGGTAAGAGAGTCAGAGACATCCACCCCGACCTGGCGCAGATCCCGGTTGCCCAGTTGCAGGTTCACCAGACCCTGCGGGGTCGCTGTCGGACGCTTGCTGATGGCGTTGATGACGCCTCCGGGAGGGGCTTCGCCATACAGAATGGAGGCCGGGCCTTTGAGCACTTCCACGCTCTCAAGGCCGAAGGGTTCCGGGGTCCAGACATAGTAACCGGTGCTGAACAGGCGGTTGCCATCCAGGTAAGAAGCCGCATCGAAGCCGCGCACCTTGAACCAGTCAGCATCCGTGTCCGAACCATAGGACTGGGACAGGACGCCGGAGCGATAGCGTAGGGACTCGTCGAGCTTGAGTACGGCGTGCTGGTCCAGCTCTTCGCGATTGACCACGGAAACGGCACGGGGGGTCTCTGCCATGGGGACCTCGACCTTCATGGCGGTCCCGGTCACGACCATGGTTTCGCCCGCCTTGGGCAACTCTTTATCCGCCTGTTCCGCCGCCAACACGGGCAGGGACGCCAGCAGACAGGAGAGCGGCAGCAGCTGTGCGCCTCTCTTTCGCATCACGGCATTCGGGGTATTTTTTTGCGCAATCATATAAGTGTCTCAAATATCAATAAGTTATGTTTGATTTCTTATTATGGGTGCCCAATTGGACCGGTCAGCCCGGCGCCTCAGGCGAATAAAGCAGCGCCATGCTACTACAGGTGCCGTGATCGAATCGATTCAATAATTGCTAATCATTTGCATCTGCATTGTTAATTGATGTTTTAAAGTGTCGTTTGACAACGAAAGGTGCGATGAGGTCCCAACAGGCGGAAAGAAGGCAGCATGACGGCCACGAGACCGGTTTTGGCAACAAAAAAGTGGACAGGATCCTTATCCCCAAGCTTTATCCATATTTATCCACATGCTTTGGCGGTAAGATCCCCGCTCTTCACTTTTTCGATGACATCAGGATCCATTCCATGGCCAAACTCAACCTCGTCGTCGGCTCCATGCTGGGGGCCTCCGAATATGTCGCAGATCATGTGGTCGGCCTGCTTGAACAGGCGGGCCACCAGGCGGAGATCCACAACCCCGCCAGCCTGGCCAGGATCCTGACCGAGCCAGGAGCCATCGTGCTGGTGGTCACTTCCACCCATGGTGCGGGGGATGTACCCGACAATCTGCAGCCCTTTGCCCAGGATCTTGCCGAACAGAAGCCGGATCTCGCCGCCTTCAAGTACGGAGTGATCGCCCTGGGGGATCGCAGCTATGACACCTTCTGCCAGGGCGGCAAGACGCTGGATCGGCTGCTGGCAGAGTGCGGGGCAAACCGGATCGGGGAGCGTCTGGAGATAGACGTCACCCAGCACGAGATCCCGGAAGATGCCGCAGAAACCTGGATCCACGACTGGATGACCTTGATCGGCTGATCAGGGCCAGGGAGATCCGGTCACGACCCCCGATCTCCCTGGTTATCCCCAGATCCCTATCCACCAGGTTATTAACAGGGGGATCCGGATAAGTTTTTCCCGATTATTCCCCACATAAGCCAAGATAACTGTGCATAACTTCGGTACCAAGCTCTGTAAAACCTATAGTTATTCATGTATTAGATCTTGCCAACCATGTATCTGTGTATAAAAACCCATGTTATCCCCCCGTTCGCCCCCTCCGGATCCAAGCTTTTCCACAAGCAGCGATCGACCTTAACCGAATGATCTTTATGATCAAAAATGCCTTATCAACAGAAGTCGTGGATCCTAATAAAAGATCCAATAAAAGATCGATCTAAAGATCCTTAAGATCTATTTAACCGCTCCCTGATCCATACTGATCCTGAAGTAGACGTTCCCCTCCGGATGCTAAACAGATAGAATGATCCGCCCTTCAGACCAGGCAAACAAAGATCTTCAGGCGTGCAGATCAAGGTGATCCCCAATGCAATACCATGAACAATTTGATGTGATCGTCGTCGGTGGCGGTCATGCAGGAACCGAAGCGGCAACAGCGGCAGCCCGGATGGGTCTCAATACCCTGTTGCTCACCCACAACATAGATACGCTGGGGCATATGTCCTGCAATCCGGCGATCGGCGGGATCGGCAAGGGACACCTGGTCAAGGAAGTCGACGCCCTTGGCGGGATCATGGCGCAGGCCATCGATCTCGGCGGGATCCAGTTCCGCACGCTCAACTCTTCCAAGGGCCCGGCGGTTCGCGCCACTCGCGCCCAGGCGGATCGTCTGCTTTACAAGGCAGTCGTGCGCCAGATGCTGGAGAACTACCCGAACCTGAAGATCTTCCAGCAGGCCTGCGACGATCTGGTCATGGACGGGGATCGCGTCGCCGGGGTTGTCACCCAGAGCGGGATCCGCATCAGCGGCAAGACGGTCGTACTGACCGTGGGTACCTTCCTGAACGGCCTGATCCACATCGGCATGGAGAACTACAAAGGGGGCCGCGCCGGGGATCCTCCCTCGATTGCCCTCGCCCAGCGCCTGCGTGAAATGCCGCTGCGCATCGATCGCCTCAAGACGGGCACACCACCACGCATCGATGCACGCACCGTCGATTTTTCCGTGATGCAGCAGCAACATGGCGACGATCCTCGCCCGGTCTTCTCCTTTATCGGCAACGCCAGCCAGCATCCGCGCCAGATGCCTTGCTACGTGACCCATACCAATGAGCAGACCCACGAGGTGATCCGCAACAACCTGGATCGCAGCCCCATGTACGCCGGGGTGATCGAGGGGATAGGCCCGCGCTACTGTCCGTCGATCGAGGACAAGATCACCCGCTTTGCCGACAAGACGGCGCACCAGATCTTTGTGGAACCGGAAGGCCTGACCACCCACGAGCTCTACCCGAACGGGATCTCCACCAGCCTGCCGTTCGACGTGCAGGTGCAGATCGTCCGCTCGATCCGTGGCTTCGAGAATGCCCATATCACTCGCCCTGGCTACGCCATCGAGTACGATTTCTTCGATCCGCGGGATCTCAAGGCCAACATGGAGAGCAAGTGCATCGAGAACCTCTTCTTCGCCGGCCAGATCAACGGCACCACCGGCTATGAAGAGGCCGCTGCCCAGGGCCTGATGGCCGGTCTGAACGCGGGCTTGCGCGCCCAGGGCAAGGAAGCCTGGCACCCACGCCGGGATCAGGCCTACATGGGCGTGATGATGGACGATCTCTCCACCCTGGGAACCCGCGAACCCTATCGCATGTTCACCAGCCGTGCCGAATATCGCCTGCTGCTGCGGGAAGACAATGCGGATCTGCGCCTGACCGCTATCGGCCGCGAGCTGGGTCTGGTGGATGATCATCGCTGGAGCCTGTTCAATGCCAAGGTGGAACAGGTGGAGCAGGAACGTCAGCGCATGCGCTCGACCTGGATCCACCCGCAGCATCCGTCTCTGGAGGCCGTCAACGCCCTGGTCAACACTCCCCTGACCCGGGAGCAGAGCTTGGAAGAGCTGCTGCGTCGCCCCGAGGTGACCTACGATGCCCTGATGGCCATCGAGGGTGTGGGGCCTGCATTGACCGATGCGGCTGCCGCGGATCAGGTGGAGATCCAGATCAAGTACGCCGGTTATATCGAGCGTCAGCACGACGAGGTGGAGAAACAGTTGCGCAACGAAAACACCCTGCTGCCGCTGGATATGAACTACCGCGACGTGAACGGTCTCTCCAACGAGGTGATCGCCAAGCTCAACGATGCCAAGCCAGAGACCATAGGTCAGGCGTCTCGCATCTCCGGCATCACCCCTGCCGCCATCTCCATCTTGCTGGTGCACCTGAAGAAACACGGCCTGCTGCGTAAAACCGCCTGAGGAATTCCCCGTTGGACAACATGCTGCAAAGATTGAACGGCCTGCTCATGCAGGCCGGAATTGTTATCACCGAAACCCAGAAGACCCAGTTGGTGCAGTTGGTCGAGTTGCTGCACAAGTGGAACAAGGCTTACAATCTCACCTCGGTGCGAGATCCGGACGCCATGTTGGTCAAGCATATCCTCGACAGCCTGGTGGTGAGTCCTCACCTGCACGGTGAACGCTTCATCGATGTGGGAACGGGTCCGGGTCTGCCCGGACTACCGCTGGCCATCATCAATCCGGACAAACAGTTCGTGCTGCTCGACAGCCTGGGCAAGCGGATCAACTTCATCCGCCAGGTGATCCTGGAGCTGGGGTTGACCAATGTGACCCCCGTCAAATCCCGGGTGGAGGAGTATCAGCCCGAGGTGGGATTTGACGGCGTGCTGAGCCGGGCTTTCGCCTCCCTGGAGGACATGCTGAGCTGGTGTCATCATCTGCCGTCACCCGAGGGCAGCTTCCTGGCGCTCAAGGGACAATACCCCGAGCAGGAGCTGGCACAGTTGCCTGACAGCATTCGTCTGGTTGCCACCCACAAGCTGGTGGTGCCGGAACTGGAAGGCGAACGCCATCTGCTGGAGTTTAAAGCCATCCAGCCCGAATAGGGCCGCCGTATTCATTTAGGGGACAGTGTGGGAAAAGTCATTGCCATAGCCAACCAGAAGGGTGGAGTGGGTAAAACCACCACCTGTGTGAATCTGGCCGCCTCCATGGCCGCTACCCGGCGCAAGGTGCTGGTGATCGATCTGGATCCGCAGGGCAATGCCACCATGGGCAGTGGCGTCGACAAGTACGATGTCGAACGCACTGCCTATGAACTGCTGATCGAAGATGCCCCCATCGGCGAGGTGATCATCCCCGAAACCTCGGGAGGCTATCACCTGATCGCCGCCAATGCCGACGTGACCGCGGCAGAAATCCGCCTGATGGAGTTTTTTGCCCGCGAGATCCGCCTGCGCAACGCCCTGGCCTCGGTCAGGGACAAGTACGACTACGTCTTCATCGACTGCCCGCCTTCTCTCAACATGCTGACGGTGAACGCCATGGCCGCCGCCGACTCCGTGCTGGTGCCCATGCAGTGCGAATACTATGCGCTGGAAGGGCTGACCGCCCTGGTGGACACCATCAGCAAGCTGGCAGCCGTGGTCAATCCGGAGCTGAAGATCGAAGGGGTGCTGCGCACCATGTTCGATCATCGCAACCGGCTGGCCAATGATGTGTCCGATCAGCTGAAACAGCATTTCGGGGACAAGGTCTATCGCACCATCATTCCCCGCAACGTAAGACTGGCGGAGGCGCCGAGCTTTGGCGCGCCAGCCATGCACTATGACAAATCATCGGTGGGGGCCAAGGCCTATCTGGCCCTGGCTGGCGAGATCCTGCGCCGCCAGGAGCAGGAGTCCCAGCCGCTCACCGCAGATCGAGAGAGCATATGACGCCGAAGAAACGTGGGCTGGGCAAGGGGCTGGACGCCCTGCTCAGCACCAGCACGGCCGCCCGCCAGAAACAGGTGATGAGCGACCAGCGCACCGAACAGGCCATGGCCCCGACCAATCAGGGGGAATTGCGCAAGCTGCCGGTGGAGTGGTTGCAGTCCGGCAAATACCAACCGCGTAAGGATATGTCCCAGGATGCGCTGGAGGAGCTGGCCAACTCCATCCGTGCACAAGGGGTGATCCAGCCCATAGTGGTACGCTCCATCGGTGAAAACCGTTTCGAAATCATTGCAGGTGAACGCCGCTGGCGCGCCTCCCAGCTGGCCCGTCTCGAAGTGGTGCCCTGCCTGGTCAAGGATGTCGCCGACGAGGCGGCCGTCGCCATCGCACTTATCGAGAACATCCAGCGTGAAGATCTCAACGCCATCGAGGAGGCCGTCGCCCTTCAGCGCCTGCTGACGGAGTTCGAACTGACTCACCAGCAGGTTGCCGAGGCGGTAGGCAAGTCCCGCACCACGGTCACCAACCTGCTGCGTCTCAACCAGCTCAACGAGGACGTGAAGCGCTTCGTGGAACACGGCGACCTCGACATGGGGCATGCCCGTGCCCTGCTGGCCCTGAGCGGCCAGGCCCAGTCAGAGCTGGCCAAACTGGTGGCCCAGAAGGGGCTGACAGTGCGAGATACCGAGAAGCTGGTGCAAAAAGCACTGGAACCGGCAAAAACCAGGGTTGAACCCGTCCGCGATCCGCAGTTTGGTTATCTCGAGCGCCAGATTTCTGAAAAAATTGGCAATCAGGTGCAACTTCAGCCGGGTAAGAAAGATAGCGGCAAGTTAGTAATAAGTTACGATAACTTGGCAGATTTGGACCGGGTATTGGGCTATTTTGGCCTGTCAGAATCGTGATTTTTACGCTTTTTGTAGTAATAAAACATCCATTACTTTCGATATGAACATAACCTTAATTTCGCGCGGAAAGCCGCAAAAATTAAGGATTTTTGCCATGTTGCAATAGCCGTCTTCACGGGTATAATTTGACCGGCTTTTCGAGCTGTGAACCTGGGGTCTTCGGATCCCGATTTTTTACAGTTCTGTAATGTTCAGGGGTAGGTTGGTGAAGCAGAAAATAGCCTTGGAAGGTTTGACGCTGGCCTTGGCTATGCTCGTTTGTCAGCTGGTCCTGATCCTGGCGATCGCCACCGTCTGGTTTTATCAGGCGGGAAAGTTCGCCGGACAATCCTCTCTCTACGGAGGGGGGATGTACTGGGTTCCTCAAGCCCTGTTCACGCTCTGGGTTCTGCGCCGCAAGGTGACGAAAGAGAGCGTAGGCCTGGTTTTGCGGGACTTTTATGGTGGGGCAGGGATTAAGCTCATTACTACAACAGGACTTTTCGCCCTGCTGTTTGGCGCCGGGATTGAGGTCGACACCGCCTCGTTCTTCGCCACTTATATCCTCGCCCTCGTTGTACAGTGGATAGTTTCATTCACGCTTAACAACCACTATTAGGAAAACTCATGTCTGCAACCGGAGAAGTCCTGACTCCTCAGGGATATATCTCCCACCACCTGACCCACCTGCAGGTAGGGTCCGGGTTCTGGACGGTGAATATCGATTCCATGATATTTTCCGTCGTGCTAGGCGCCCTGTTTATCTGGTTGTTCCGCAAGGTTGCCGTCAAGGCCACCAGCGGTGTGCCCGGTAAGCTGCAGTGCTTTGTGGAGATGCTGGTCGAGTTTGTGAATGGTAACGTCAAGGACATCTTTCATGGTCGCAACAAGGTCATAGCACCTTTGGCCCTGACGGTGTTCGTGTGGATCTTCCTGATGAACTTCATGGACCTGATCCCCGTTGACTTTATCCCTCACGCTGCACAGTTGATGGGTGTTCCCTATCTGCGTGTGGTTCCCTCTGCTGACGTTAACATCACCATGTCCATGGCTTTGGGCGTGTTCTTCTTGATCCTGTACTACAGCATCAAGGTCAAGGGTATCAGCGGGTTCGTGAAGGAGCTGACGCTTCAGCCTTTCAACCACCCTGCTGCCATCCCGGTTAACTTCATCCTTGAAACCGTCACGTTGATTTCCAAGCCTGTTTCATTGGGTCTGCGACTGTTCGGCAACATGTATGCTGGCGAACTGATCTTCATCCTGATTGCGGGTTTGTTACCCTGGTGGTCACAGTGGATCCTGTCCGTGCCTTGGGCAATCTTCCACATCCTGATCATCACTTTGCAGGCGTTTATCTTCATGGTTCTGACCATCGTCTATCTGTCGATGGCGCAGGAAGACCATGGTTGATGCAACTCAAATAATCCTTTTTATACAATCAATTACATCTAAATAAATGGAGATCCTCATGGAAAACTTGAACATGGACCTGCTGTACATCGCTGCTGCAATGATGATGGGTCTGGCGGCTATCGGCGCCTCCATCGGTATCGGTATCCTGGGTGGCAAGTTCCTGGAAGGTGCAGCTCGTCAACCTGACCTGATCCCTGTTCTGCGTACCCAGTTCTTCATCGTGATGGGTCTGGTGGATGCGATCCCGATGATCGCCGTTGGTCTGGGTCTGTATGTGATGTTTGCGGTTGCCTAAGTCATTACGACTCACGCAGAACCCATTAACTAACTAAAGAGGACATCGGCTGTGAATATCAACGCCACCCTCCTCGGCCAAGCAGTTGCTTTTTTCATCTTCGTAGTGTTTTGCATGAAGTACGTATGGCCGCCGCTGATGGCTGCCATCGAAGCCCGTCAGAAAGAAATCGCTGACGGCCTCTCTTCTGCAGAGCGTGCCAAGAAAGATCTGGAGCTGGCCAAGGCCAACGCCACCGATCAGCTGAAAGAAGCCAAGCTTCAGGCTGCTGAAATCATCGATCAGGCCAACAAACGCAAGGCCCAGATCATTGATGAGGCCGCTGTCGGAGCCCAAGCTGAGCGGGAGAAAATCCTGGCTCAGGGCCGTGCAGAGATCGAAGCTGAACGTCATCGTGCCAAAGAAGAACTGCGCAAGCAGGTTGCTGCTCTTGCCATCGCGGGTGCAGAGAAGATCCTGGCACGCCAAATCGACCAGGCTGCCAACAGCGACATCGTCGACAAACTGGTAGCAGAACTGTAACGGGAACGGGGCTATGTCTGAACTGACTACAATCGCTCGCCCCTACGCCAAGGCTGCTTTCGAGTTTGCCGTTGAGCACAAGGCGGTTGACCAATGGCTGGAGATGCTCGATTTCGCCGCTCAGGTGGCAGAGAACGAGACCATGCACAGCCTGGTAAACGGCTCCGTTGCTGCCGAAGAACTGGCAAAGCTGTTTGTCGGTGTCTGCGGTGAGCAGCTCAACGAGCACGGTCAGAACCTGATCCGGGTGATGGCCGAGAATGGTCGCTTGGGTGTGCTGCCGGCGGTCGTTACCGAATTCGTCGTACTCAAGGCTGAACTGGACAAAGAAGTTCAGGCTGACGTGATTTCGGCGATCGAACTGACCGACCAGCAGAAAGCCAATATTCAGGCTTCTCTGGAACAACGTCTCGCGCGCAAAGTGAAGCTGAATTGCAGCACAGATGCGTCCTTGATGGCCGGGGTGCTCATCAAGGCCGGTGATCTCGTTATCGACGGCACGGTCCGCGGTAAGCTGGATCGCATGGCCGATGCGCTGCAATCTTGATTGGGGTATTAGAGCATGCAACTGAATTCCACTGAAATCGCCGAGCTGATCAAGCAGCGCATTGCGCAGTTTGATGTCAAAAGCGAGGCGCGTAACGAAGGTACCATCGTTTCTGTAAGCGACGGTATCATTCGTATCCACGGTCTGGCCGATGCCATGCAGGGTGAGATGATCGAGCTGCCGGGCAACCGCTTCGCTCTGGCATTGAACCTGGAGCGTGACTCCGTTGGTGCCGTAGTAATGGGTCCCTATGCCGATCTGGCCGAAGGGATGAAGGTAAAGGGTACCGGCCGCATTCTGGAAGTGCCGGTCGGTCGTGGTCTGTTGGGCCGGGTGGTCAACACCCTGGGTCAGCCGATCGACGGTAAGGGTCCGGTAGACAACGACGGCTTCTCGCCGATCGAAGTGATCGCCCCGGGCGTTATCGAGCGTAAGTCTGTTGACCAGCCAGTCCAGACCGGTCTGAAAGCCATCGATGCCATGATCCCTATCGGTCGTGGCCAGCGTGAGCTGATCATCGGTGACCGCCAGGTTGGTAAGACCGCCATCGCCATCGACACCATCATCAACCAGAAAGATTCCGGCATTAAGTGCGTCTACGTTGCGATCGGCCAGAAGGCCTCCACCATCGCCAACGTGGTGCGCAAGCTGGAAGAGCACGGCGCCCTGGCCAACACCATCGTGGTCGTGGCTTCTGCCTCCGAAGCGGCTGCTCTGCAGTACCTGGCTCCCTACGCCGGTTGCTCCATGGGCGAGTACTTCCGTGACCGCGGCGAAGACGCACTGATCATCTATGATGACCTGTCCAAGCAGGCCGTTGCCTATCGCCAGATCTCCCTGCTGCTGCGCCGTCCGCCTGGACGTGAAGCTTACCCGGGTGACGTCTTCTATCTGCACTCCCGTCTGCTGGAGCGTGCTGCTCGCGTCAACGCCGAGTACGTAGAGAAGTTCACCAATGGTGCCGTGAAAGGCCAGACCGGTTCCCTGACCGCCCTGCCGATCATCGAAACCCAGGCCGGTGACGTCTCCGCGTTCGTTCCGACCAACGTGATCTCCATCACCGATGGCCAGATCTTCCTGACCTCCCAGCTGTTCAACTCCGGTATTCGTCCGGCGGTTGACCCGGGTATCTCCGTATCCCGTGTGGGCGGTGCTGCTCAGACCAAGATCGTCAAGAAGCTGTCCGGTGGTATCCGTACCGCGCTGGCCCAGTACCGCGAACTGGCGGCATTTGCCCAGTTCTCTTCCGACCTGGACGATGCCACTCGCAAGCAGCTGGATCACGGTCAGAAAGTCACCGAGCTGATGAAGCAGAAGCAGTACTCTCCGATGAGCGTGGCCCAGCAATCCCTGGTGCTGTTCGCCGCCGAGAAGGGTTATCTCGCCGATGTCGAACTGAGCAAGATCGTCGACTTCGAAGCCGCTCTGCTCTCTTACGCCAATACCCAGCATGCCGAGCTGATGGCTGAAATCAATGCCAAGGCCGACTACAACGACACGATCGTTGGCAAGCTGACTGCGTTGCTGGATGACTTCAAGGCAACCCAGACCTGGTAAGCGTGTGTGGCAGCGCAAGCTGCCACCTGATGGAGAGAAGAGATGGCCGGCGCAAAAGAGATACGTAACAAGATCGGGAGTGTGAAGAACACTCAGAAGATCACCAGCGCTATGGAAATGGTGGCAGCGAGCAAGATGCGCCGTGCGCAGGAACGCATGTCTGCCAGCCGTCCGTACGCTGAAACCATGCGCAAGGTGATCGGCCATATCGCTCAGGGGAACTTGGAATACAAGCACCCCTACCTCATCGAACGTGAGGTGAAGCGAGTGGGTTACATCGTCGTCTCCACCGACCGTGGCCTGTGTGGTGGTCTGAACATCAACCTGTTCAAGGCTGCCCTCAATGATATGAAGCAATGGAGCGCGAAAGGTGCCAAGGTTGACCTGGCATTGATCGGTAACAAGGCCTCCAACTTCTTTGAACGGCACGGCGCCAAGGTGAAAGCCCACGTCTCCGGACTGGGTGACAACCCGAGCGTCAATGACCTGATCGGTTCAGTGAAGGTCATGCTGAAGGCTTACGACAACGGTGAGATTGACAGGCTGTATCTGGTGTACAACAAGTTCGTCAACACCATGGTTCAGCAACCAAAAGTCGATCAACTGCTGCCTTTGCCCGTAACAGAAGACAGCAAGCTCGCCAAGAAGCACCACTGGGACTACCTCTATGAGCCGGATCCCAAGCAACTGCTGGATACCCTGCTGATTCGCTACGTCGAATCCCAGGTCTACCAGGGTGTGGTAGAAAACTTGGCAAGTGAACAGGCAGCCCGAATGGTTGCCATGCAAGCCGCGACTGACAACGCCGGCAACCTGATTAACGATCTGCAACTGGTATACAACAAGGCCCGTCAGGCCAGTATTACCCAGGAGCTCACAGAGATCGTTTCCGGTGCTGCTGCGGTGTAAGGCAAGGGTTATCAAAGGTTTAGAGGATTTGACATGAGTAACGGTTTCATCGTCCAAATCATCGGCGCTGTGGTGGACATCGAGTTCCCACAGAATGCCGTGCCCCAGGTGTACGATGCACTGAAGGTTGTCAGCGAAGGCCAAGGCCAGGGTCTGGTACTGGAAGTTCAGCAACAGATCGGCGGCGGCGTCGTGCGTTGCATCACCATGGGTTCCTCCGACGGTCTGCGTCGTGGGTTGGAAGTAGTTAACAGCGGCAAGGCCATCCAGGTACCGGTCGGTACCTCGACCCTGGGCCGTATCATGAACGTACTGGGCGACCCCATCGACGAGAAGGGTCCGATCGGCGAAGAAGAGCGTTGGTCCATCCACCGCGAAGCCCCCAGCTACGAAGATCAGTCCAACAGCACCGAGCTGCTGGAGACCGGCATCAAGGTTATCGACCTGGTATGTCCGTTCGCCAAGGGTGGTAAGGTTGGTCTGTTCGGCGGCGCCGGTGTAGGCAAGACCGTCAACATGATGGAGCTGATCCGTAACATCGCGATCGAACACAGCGGTTACTCCGTGTTCGCCGGTGTAGGCGAGCGTACCCGTGAGGGTAACGACTTCTACCACGAGATGATGGAGTCCAACGTACTGGACAAGGTATCTCTGGTTTACGGTCAGATGAACGAGCCGCCCGGAAACCGTCTGCGCGTGGCGCTGACCGGCCTGACCATGGCCGAGAAGTTCCGTGACGAGGGTCGTGACGTGCTGTTCTTCGTGGACAACATCTACCGTTACACGCTCGCGGGCACTGAGGTATCCGCACTGCTGGGCCGTATGCCCTCCGCAGTAGGTTACCAGCCGACCCTGGCCGAGGAGATGGGTGTTCTGCAAGAGCGCATCACCTCCACCAAGACCGGTTCCATCACCTCCGTACAGGCCGTTTACGTCCCTGCGGATGACTTGACCGACCCGTCTCCGGCGACCACCTTCGCCCACCTGGATGCGACCGTCGTACTGTCCCGTCAGATCGCGGCACTGGGTATCTACCCGGCCGTTGACCCGCTGGACTCCACCTCCCGTCAGCTGGATCCGCTGGTGGTAGGCAAGGAGCACTACGAGACCGCTCGTGGCGTTCAGACCGTACTGCAGCGCTACAAGGAGCTGAAGGACATCATCGCCATCCTGGGTATGGATGAACTGTCAGAAGAAGACAAACTGACCGTAGCCCGTGCCCGTAAGATCGAGCGTTTCCTGTCCCAGCCGTTCTTCGTGGCCGAAGTATTTACCGGTTCTCCGGGCAAGTACGTGCCGCTGAAGGAAACCATCCGTGGCTTCCAGGGCATCCTGAAGGGTGAGTACGACGATCTGCCCGAGCAGGCGTTCTACATGGTTGGCGGCATCGACGAAGTCGTCGAGAAGTCCAAGAAACTGTAAGCCTCGATAGGAGGGCCCATGGCTGAGATGATCTCCTTTCACCTGGATGTGGTGAGCGCCGAAGGGAAACTGTTTTCCGGTCGGGTGCAATCTGCCCAGGTATCAGGCTCCGAAGGTGAGCTGGGTCTCCGCCACGGTCATGCTCCGTTGCTGACTGCCATCAAGCCGGGCCTGGTCCGCTTGATCAAGCAAAATGGTAGCGAAGAGGTGCTGTACATCTCCGGCGGCATGCTGGAAGTACAACCCGAAGCCGTGACCGTGCTGGCCGATACCGCCATTCGTGCCGACGACCTGGATGAGGCGAAAGCCCAGGAAGCCAAGCGTCGCGCCGAAGAGCGGATCAACAGCTCCCATGGTGATATCGACTACGCTCAGGCATCTGCCGAGCTGGCCAAAGCGATGGCCCAGCTGCGGGTTATCGATATCGTCAAAAAGAATTACCGCTAATCACGGTGATGCAAAAAGCGACCTTCGGGTCGCTTTTTTTTTGCCCGTTGGATAGACTCCGCCCAGCATTTCCACCTGTTTCAAAGGCTAGCTATGTCTCTCAATGTCGTGATCCTGGCTGCGGGTAAAGGTACTCGTATGCGTTCTGTTCTCCCCAAGGTGCTGCACCCCGTGGCCAACAAGCCCATGGTCTCCCATGTGATCGATACCGCTCGCCAGATCGGTGCCGAACAGCTGCATCTGGTCTATGGCCACGGTGCCGAGCTGCTGAAGGAGCGGATCGTCGCGGAAGATGTGAACTGGGTACTGCAGGCCCAGCAGCTGGGAACCGGCCACGCGGTGGCTCAGGCCATCCCCTTCTGGAACGACGAAGACGATGTGCTGGTGCTCTATGGCGATACCCCGCTGATCCAGCCCGAGACCCTGCAACGGCTGCTGGCCGCCAAGGCGGCAGGTGGAATGGCCCTGCTGACCGTGGTGCTGGACAACCCGACCGGCTATGGCCGCATCGTGCGCAGCAACGGTCAGGTGGTCGGCATCGTCGAGCAGAAGGATGCCAACGCCGAGCAGCTCGCCATCCGCGAGGTGAACACCGGCGTGCTGGTGGCGAACGGCGGCCAGCTGCGCAGCTGGCTGTCGCGTCTGGACAACAAGAATGCCCAGGGCGAGTTCTATCTGACTGACGTGATTGCCATGGCCCATGCCGACAACTGCCCCATCGCCGCCGTCCACCCGGAAGACGCCATGGAAGTGGAAGGGGCCAACAACAGGGTGCAGCTGGCCCAGCTCGAACGCAGCTACCAGCAGATGCAGGCCGAGAAGCTGATGATCGCCGGCGCCACCCTGATCGACCCCGCCCGTTTCGATCTGCGGGGCACCCTGGAGATCGGGGAAGAGGTGGTGATCGATGTCAACGTCATCATCGAAGGCAAGGTGGTGCTCGGCAACCATGTCCACATCGGGGCCGGCAGCGTGCTGAAGGATTGCGTGATTGGCGACCACACCGAGGTGAAACCCTACTCCGTCATCGAAGGGGCACAGATCGCGGATCAGTGCTCGGTCGGTCCCTTCACCCGTCTGCGCCCCGGCGCCGTGCTGGAGCAGGATGCCCACGTCGGCAACTTCGTCGAGATGAAGAAGGCGCGCCTCGGGGTGGGCTCCAAGTGCGGTCACCTCACCTATCTGGGGGATGCGGAGATCGGTGCCAAGGTGAATATCGGTGCCGGCACCATCACCTGCAACTACGACGGGGTGAACAAGTTCCAGACCATCATCGAGGACGACGTCTTTGTCGGCTCCGATACCCAGCTAGTGGCGCCGGTGCGCATCGGCAAGGGGGCGACCCTGGGGGCGGGTTCGACCATCACCAAGGACGTGGCGGAGAACGAGCTGGTGATCACCCGGGTGCCCCAGCGTCACATCCAGAACTGGGCCCGCCCGGTCAAGAAGAAGTGATGCCCGATCAATGAAATGCAAACCGGCGCCTGATGGCGCCGGTTTTGTTTTCAGTCTGCCTGTTCAGCTGCGGGGATTTGGTCGTCCGGGCGGCTCATCACCCGGTACCAGTCCAGCTTGCGGGTCAGCACCATGACAAGCGTCAGTATGGCGAACAGCAGCAGGGCGCCGAGCAGCAGGGCTGTCTCCTCGGCCTGCAGCAAGCAGAACAGGATGGCGTAGACCAGCCCGAGCAGGGCTGAGAATCCCATACCCTGTTTCGGGCCGCCCAGCACATGACTCAGGTAGAAGCCGTTGAGGGCCACGCTGGCCAGGGCGGCAATCAGATAGGCCCAGGCAAAGCCCAGATGCTCGGTCAGCGCCAGCAGCACCAGATAGAAGATGGCCAGCCCCATGCCCACCAGGGCGTACTGGAACGGGTGCACCCGCAGCCCCCTGAGCAGCTCGAACATGAAGAAGCTGAGGAAGGTGAGGCCGATGAACAGCAGGGCATACTTGGCGGCCCGCTCGTTAAGCTGATAGTGATCCACCGGTTGCACCAGGCTGACGCTGAAACTAGGCAGCTTTTCTGAGGGCCCGAAGATTGAGTCGTGGAACTGATTTTCCATATCAGTGGCAAACCAGCTGGTCTGCCAGTGAGCGTTGAATCCTTTCTCTTGTACCTTGCGGCTGGTCGGCAGGAAGTCACCGAGAAAATTGGGATGAGGCCAGTTACCAGAGAGGGTCAGCTTGCTGTCACGGCCTATCGGGATCAGGGAGAATTTCTCCATGCCCTGCAGGGAAAACCTTACCTCGAAACGCCCTCCTTGCTGTTGTTTGGTCGTCAGCGGGACATGCACGCCGGACAAGGTGCCAAGACGGGCTCCTGGGATGACGGCCAGTGGTTCGTTGGCGAGGGTGATGGCCGGGATCTGGGTGATGCCGCGGGCATCGGAGACGACCAGGCTGAGATAGGGCTGGCCGGGTAGGCTGTTGCGCGGAGGTTGCCAATCAGGGAGCGAAGGTAATTGACCGGTCAGAGTGACGTTGGCCTGATATGGTTGGGCTTGGTAAATCCCCAGTTTGCGCGGAGTAACTTCCATGTCGACAGTAGCATCCAGCTGTTCCGGTAGGAGGTAGCGATAGAGGGTTTCCACTTCTCGCCGGGATTCCTCACCATCGATCAGGATGTTCTCGCTTGTGTACGGCTGTACCACGATCGGCCCCAGCAGCCGTTGCGGCCCGCTGGTGCTGGCCATGATTTGCTGGATGGCTTCTGAGCGATAAGCCTGGCGCTCCCGGTTCAGCTCCATGATGGATTGCACCGGCACCATCAGCAGCAGGCTGAGCAACAGCAGCAGAAAGATCTTGTGGTTGAAAATCTGTTTGACCATGACTCATCTCCTTGTGGTTGAAAGGGAGTGTGCCGGGGTCGGGTGAAGGGAAGGTGGGGCTGTGTGAAGGGGTGGTGAAGGGGGTAAAAAAACCGGCGCCAGGCGCCGGTTCTTGTTGGCATTACAACTTCTTCAGCTCGACCGGCAGGGCGGCAAATACCTCGTCCCTGGCCTTCAGGGAGGCAAACTGTTTACCCGGCTTCTGGATGACGGTGTGGACGAAGATGAGCTTCTTGTCCTGCTTGCTGGCCCAGCCGACGAACCAGCCGATCTGCTGCTCCCTGTCCAGACTGCCATCCAGCAGCTTGGGGTAACCCATGCCGGTCTTGCCGTGGATCTGCCAACCGTCGATGCCGGGTTGACGCATCAGGTTGGCGGTATGGCGCAGGGTCTGGGCGGAGACCGGCAGCTTGCCGCTCACCATCTTGCCGAGGAAGCGGGCCTGCTCCTGGGGGCTGATGGCGAGGCTGGAGCTGAGCCAGGCCTGGGTCAGACCGTCGTGCTTGCCCGGGTTGCCCGAGAGATCCCGGTTGCCGTAGTCGAAGCGGTCGACATAGTGCTGGAAGCGCGCCTCTCCCAGCCACTCGGTGAGGCGCTGTGAGTACCAGATGACCGAGAATTGCATCCAGCGGCTTGGGGTGGTGGTCTGCTTCCACACCGGCAGGAAGTCAGGGTCACCGGGTTTGAACGGCAGGGCGGGCAGCTGTTCATCCACCAGGAAGCCGCTGTCATAGCCCATCAGGGCCAGCGGGATCTTGAAGGTGGAGGCCGGGGTCAACTGGGCGGCACACTCCCCCTGGGTGCTGAGGGGTTTGCCGGTGGCATCGGCAAACAGCATGCAACCAGAGGCGGCGCTGGCGGGCAGGGCACAGAAGAGGCCGGCGGCAAGCAGGCCGGACAACAGCATACGGGGCATCACTCTCTCCTTGATTCATGGGAATGCGCATCGACGGGGAAGGTCGTCATCGAGGAGGCGCAGCTTAGCCCGGCTCTGTGTGCTCAGTGTGAAGTGCCCTCAGTTGCCGGGCAGCCAGAGCTCTGCCAGCACGCCGCCGTCCGGCTGGTTGGCAAGGGTCAGCCGGCCGCCGTGCTGGCGCGCCACCTCAGTGGCGAAGCTGAGCCCGAGGCCGCTGCTCTTGCCCTTGTCGGGTCTGGGCAGCGAATAGAAGCGCTCGAAAATCCTGGGCAGCGCAAAGTCGGGAATACCTGGTCCCTGATCCCGCACCCGGAAGCAGTAACCCCCCTGCTCCATGGCGCCACTCAGCCGGATATGCCCCCCGGCGGGTGAGAAGTCGAGGGCGTTGTCCAGCAGGTTGCCGAGGGCCTGCTCCACCAGCAGGGGATCCCACTTCTGCCTGGGGGCGTCGGCGAGCTCTGCCGTCAGGGCCACATGGCGACGGGCTGCGACTATCTGGCGGGCGTCGAGCGCCCGTCTGCCCAGCCGGGCCGGCTCGACTGATTGTCTGTCCAGCCCCTGCCCAGATTCCAGTCTGGCCAGTTGCAACATGCGCTCGATCAGCTGCTGCATGCGGGCCGTCTCCAGATTGATGTTGCCGATAAAGTGCGTCGCTATTTCGGCCGGCGGTGCCTCGGCCAGGATCTCCCCTGCCCCGCGAATGGCCGCCAGCGGGCTCTTGAGCTCGTGGGTCAGGCTGTGGACATAGGCTTCGATGTAGGCCTTGCCGTCCAGCTGGCGGCGCATGGTTTCCAGGGATCGGCCGAGTCGATCCAGCTCCGGGCTGTAGAGACGCGGCAGGCTGGCAGGCTGCCCCTGGCTGACCGCATCGGCGTAGTGCACAAGCTTGCCGATGGCGCGGTTGAGCCACCACACCAGCAGGGCGCCGATGAGCAGCGAGATGAACAGCAGCAGGGCCGCCCCCTGTAGCAGCTGGTGTTCGCTGCGCTCTATCATGGGCAGCAGGGTGCGGTTGGGTTTGGCGACCGTGAGGGAGCCCAGGATGTCGTCCCCTTCTCGCAGCGGGGCGGCCACGTGCATCACCGAGCTTGCGGGATCGTCCGGATCGCTGCGGGTGCTGCGGGCGCCATATTCGCCCCGCAGGGTCAGATAGACATCGTTCCAGCGCGAGTAGTCCTTGCCGAGATCCACCCCGTCCGAGTCGTAGACTACCTTGCCCCAGCGGTCGACCACATAGATGCGGTACTCCGCCTGCTGCTTGAGGTGACCATCGATCAGGGCGTTGATGGGGCTCTGGTTGAGGCGGGCGAAGGCGCTGGCGAGCCGGCCATTCGCCATCCTGCCCTCCTGCATGTCGTCCAGGGCCAGCGGCGCTAGCATCTGGGCCATGTCGACCAGGGTATCTTCGGTGGCGCTGCGCACCCCGGGTTTTATCTCCTCGACGAAGATCTCCAGCACGAACCAGGCGGCCAGGGCGAAGATCAGCACCAGCCCGCACAGCAGTTGAAATCCGATTCTCATCTCATCCCCCTGCCGGTGCCCGGCAACCCTGAGTTCATGCCAGCTCCAGGCTGTAGCCCAGCCCGCGGTGGGTCAGGATCAGGTTGGCGTCAGGGTCCCGCTCCCGCAGCTTGGCGCGCAGGGTCTTGATATGGGTGTCCACGGTGCGATCCATGCTCTCCTCCGCCCCGCTCCATACCAGGTCCATCAGCTGCTGGCGGGAATAGACCCGGCCCGGCGCCAGCATCAGGGTCTTGAGCAGCAGGTATTCGTAGCGGGTGAGCGCCAGCGGCTGGCCGTGGAGGCAGATGCGGGCCCGCTCCTCGTCCAGAGTCAGCAGCTGGCTCGGTGGGGGCGTGGCCGGCTGGCTGCGGCGCAGGATGACCCGCACCCTGGCGCACACCTCCCGGGGCGAGAAGGGCTTGGCCACGTAGTCGTCAGCCCCTATCTCCAGCCCGATCAGCCTGTCTATCTCCTCGCTGCGGGCGGTGAGAAACATCAGGGGAATATCGGTCAGGGTCCGCACCTGCTTGCACAGCTCGAAACCGCTGATGTCCGGCAGTCCCACATCCAAGATCAAAAAATCCGGTCGCGTCTGTTCCAGTCGCGCCAGCAACGGCTGTCCGAGGGGGAACCACTCCACCTCGAAACCGTCGGTCTGCAGGGCGTAGATCAGGGTGTCGGCAATGCTGGTCTCGTCTTCCACCAGCCAGATGAGTCGTTTTTGCATGGCGTCCTCGTCGCAAATCGGCTTGCCCATTCTGGCATCGAAGCAAATCGGATCCTATTTGCCGTTTGATTTTTCCCGAAAAGGCATTAATATTTCGCCATTCTTTCGAATCGAAATTTAACGATGACCAAACGCAACACTCAACAGCGTCGCCACACCATAGTGAGCCTGGTACAGGAACAGGGTGAAGTCAGTGTCGACGCCCTGGCCAAACACTTCTCCACCTCGGAAGTGACCATACGCAAGGATCTGGCGGTGCTGGAGACCGGTGGCCTGTTGCTGCGTCGCTACGGCGGTGCCGTACCCCTGCCCAGCGAGATGGTGGTGGACAGCAACCCTGATCAGGTTTCGAAACGAAAGCTGGCCATTGCCCGCGCCGCCGCCGAGCGGATCCGCGATCACAACCGCATCATCATCGACAGCGGTAGCACCACCAGCGCCATGATCCCCATGCTGGGTAGCAAGCGCGGCCTCATCGTCATGACCAACTCCCTCAACGTGGCCGGCGCCCTGCGCGAGCTGGAGAACGAACCCACCCTGCTGATGACAGGCGGCACCTGGGATCCCCACTCCGAATCCTTCCAGGGTCAGGTGGCGGAGCAGGTGCTGCGCTCCTATGACTTCGACCAGTTGTTCATCGGCGCCGACGGCATAGACCCTGAGCGAGGCACCACCACCTTCAACGAGCTGGTGGGTCTCTCCCGGGTCATGGCCGAGGTGTCGCGGGAGGTCATCGTCATGGTGGAGTCGGAGAAGATAGGCCGCAAGATCCCCAATCTCGAACTGCCCTGGTCCGGCATCCATACCCTGGTGACCGACGAGGGGTTGGCCAGCGAGGCCAGAGAACAGATCCAGGCCAGGGGGATCCTGCTGATTTGCGCCCCCGTGGCCCTGTGACCAAAACAATCCATTATCCAACCGAATTAACGTCTTACGTCTCAAGGAGAAGTCTATGTGTGGCATCGTCGGGGCCGTCGCCCAACGTGATGTGGCTGAAATCCTGGTAGAGGGCCTGCGCCGTCTGGAATACCGTGGTTATGACTCCGCCGGGGTGGCCGTGTTCAGCGCCGATCGACCACTGCAGCGGGTTCGCCGTCTGGGCAAGGTGGCCGAGCTGGCCAAGGCGCTCGAAGAGCAGTCCGTGCACGGCGGCACCGGCATCGCCCACACTCGCTGGGCGACCCACGGCGAGCCGTCCGAGCGCAACGCCCACCCCCACGTCTCCGAGCATATCGTGGTGGTACACAACGGCATCATCGAGAACCACGAAGAGCTGCGGGAAGAGTTGAAGGCGCTGGGCTATGTGTTCAGCTCCGACACCGACACCGAGGTGATTGCCCATCTGGTGCATCACGAGCTGAAGAGCGCCCCTAGCCTGCTGGCCGCCATGCAGATTGCGGTGAAGCAGCTGCGCGGCGCCTACGGCACCGTCGTGATGGACAGCCGCGACGACAGCCGCCTGGTGGTGGCCCGCTCCGGCTCCCCCCTGGTGATCGGCCGCGGCATCGGTGAGAACTTCATCGCCTCCGACCAGATGGCGTTGCTGCCGGTGACCCGTCGCTTCATCTTCCTGGAAGAGGGGGACGTGGCCGAGGTGACCCGTCGCGACGTGCATGTCTTCGATACCCACGGCGAGGCCGTGGTACGTGAGGAGCTGGAGTCCGAGCTCTCCCACGATGCCGGTGACAAGGGCGAATACCGCCACTATATGCTGAAAGAGATCTACGAGCAGCCCAAGGCCATCACCAACACCCTGGAAGGCCGTCTGGGCAGCGATCACGTGGTGGTCGAGTCCTTCGGCAACGGCGCCCGCGCCATCTTCGACAAGGTCGAACACGTGCAGATCGTGGCCTGCGGCACCTCCTACAACTCCGGCATGGTGGCCCGCTACTGGTTCGAGGAGATCGCCGGCGTCTCCTGCGACGTGGAGATCGCCTCCGAGTTCCGCTATCGCAAGTCAGTGGTGCGCCCCAACAGCCTGCTGGTGACCCTCTCCCAGAGCGGCGAGACTGCCGACACCCTGGCCGCTCTGCGCCTGGCCAAGGAGTCCGGCTACATGAGCTCGCTGGCCATCTGCAACGTGCCGGGCTCCTCCCTGGTGCGTGAATCCGACCTGGCCTTCATGACCCGGGCCGGTGCCGAGATAGGCGTCGCCTCCACCAAGGCGTTCACCACCCAACTGGCCGGTCTGTTGATGCTGGTAGCCTCGGTCGGTCACTGCCGTGGCAACCTGAGTGCCGCCGCCGAAGCCGAGCTGGTCAAGGCGTTGCAGGCCCTGCCGCTGCGCATCAAGGAAGGCCTGGCGCTGGCCAAGCAGATCGAGACCCTGGCCGAAGAGTTTGCCGACAAGCACCACAGCCTGTTCCTCGGTCGCGGCAGCCAGTACCCCATCGCCATGGAGGGGGCGCTCAAGCTGAAAGAGATCTCCTATATCCACGCCGAGGCCTATGCTGCCGGTGAGCTCAAGCACGGCCCGCTGGCGCTGATCGATGCCGAGATGCCCATCATAGTGGTGGCGCCGAACAACGACCTGCTGGAGAAGCTCAAGTCCAACGTGGAAGAGGTGCGCGCCCGTGGCGGTATCCTCTACGTCTTCGCCGATGCCGACGCCGGCTTCAAGAGCGACGAGACCATGCGGGTGATGAGCCTGAACCACGTGGAAGAGGTGATCGCGCCCATCGTCTACACCGTGCCGTTGCAGCTGCTTTCCTACCATGTCGCCCTCATCAAGGGCACCGACGTGGATCAGCCGCGCAACCTGGCAAAATCCGTGACCGTGGAATAAGCCCTCGCCAGAAATGAAGAAGAGTTGTATGAGAGCAATAAAGATTCATACCAAGTAATAAAGTATCATATCAAGTAATAAAGTTGCATACCTTAGCCGCCCTAGCTAAGCTCAATCTATGAGCAATAGCGGGGCGGCTTTGTTATGGTGGGAAGAAAAAACGTTAACACGGAGTTACAGAGTCAGAAGTGGCTGCGTGAGGGCCGAGGAGGTGGTCATGGTTCCGACTACAAGCCATGGTTAACCGTCAGGGATTTACCATCTGAAGGTCGCTCGCACCGCGTTTTTGGTCATAATTCTCAACGCACCCACCACTTACTGTCGGATTTGGAACTGGCTGTATTCCTGTTATTGGAATGGAATATTTCGACTGTAGATATTCGCGAGCAATTCCCTCTTCGTTTGGAGGATACCAAGGCTCTTGCGCTGGAGTCCGAGATCGATCACCCTGCCGTTCGCGGTGTTCTGCAGGTTATGAGCTCAGACTTTCTCGTCAACACCTCTAACGCTAACCGGCCAAAATTTGCACTGCAAGCCAAGTACGCAGAGACACTGAGTAATGCGAGAACCATTGAGAAATTGGAGCTGGAACGCCGCTATTGGTTACAAAAAGGAGTGCCTTGGTGGTTGATCACAGAGAAGGACATTCCGAATGTGGTTACAAAAAACATCAGTTGGCTTTATCCGGCACAACGGGACGAGATAGCGGTTGATGTGCTGATAGAGCGCGCAGGGTTTTATCAGTACCACTTTCAGAGTGCGCCGGAGAGAAGCGTGATTGATGTAGCTAAACAGCTGGATACTGCTTATCATCAGCCGATGGGGCAATCCCTGCTGGAGATTAGGCAGCTACTGGCTCAACGCTGTTTTCTGTTCGACATATTGACGCCAATAACCAAGTTAAAAGCCGGTGATCTGCAACTGGAGAACATTGAGGCTATTTCGGAGGCGTTACATGTTTCAAATCAATGAGGTTATCAGCGTTGATGGTGTTGCCTACCGGATCTTGGCTGAGTTGCCGGATGAAATTATCTTGATAGCCTTGGACAATGAGTCTGCTTTCCCTTCGGTGGTTTCTCGTCAGGAATTGTTGGATGCCATCGATAACGAAGTGTTACAACGGATCGAAGATCCCTATGCCAGGCTTTATTACGCCAAACCGGATGATGGAACTAAGGCTAGGGAATTACGGGATAAAAATTATCAGCTTATTCAACCACTGATATCCAACCCAGAATGTATGTTCCCCCGCGCAAGAAATAGGGCTGTAAATCATATCATTGCAACACATGGATCAACCAAACAGACACTTTATCGGCTTATCCGCCGTTATTGGCAACGTGGGCAAACTCCCAATGCTCTTCTTCCTGACTATGAGAACTCCGGTGCTAAGGGAAAAAAGAGATTGTCAAAGGGCGGAAAGCTTGGTCGCCCCAGACAGACTGGCTCAGGAGTCGGCGCTGTTATTGATGAACAGATAGAGAGACTCTTTCGTAGAGCAATTGAAAAGCACTATCTTATAAAAAATGGTAAATCATTTATTGAGACTCATAACCGTTTCAAAGGGATGTATCATAACTATTATCCTGACGTTGCAGAGTCGGAGATCCCATCTATTTGGCAGATGAAGCACTTCTTCAAACGCGATTACTCTCAAGTTGAAAAACTAAAACAAAGGGTCAGCAAGATTAATTACAATAAGGATGTCAGGCCGTTGCAGGCAACAGCGAACACGCATGTTCTCGGTCCAGGCTCCCGGTTTGAGATTGATGCGACTATCGCTGATATCTACTTGGTTTCAGATAGTGATCGTAAAAATATAGTTGGCCGGCCAATAGTTTATATGGTCATTGATGTGTTTAGTCGAATGGTCGCTGGCTTTTATATAGGCTTTGAGAATCCTTCCTATGTGGCAGCTATGCAAGCCTTAGCGATTGCCATGACCGACAAGGTGAAATTATGTCAGCAACTCGATATTGATATTGACGAGTCTGATTGGCCTGTCATGGGCATCCCAGATGCTATATTGGCTGACCGTGGTGAATTGCTGGGGTGTCAGATCGAATCGTTAGAGCAGAGTTTTTCTGTTCGGATAGAAAATGCACCACCTTTTCGTGGTGATTGTAAAGGGATAGTTGAGCGTTTTTTCAGAACCATACAGGCGGTTTTCAAACCATTTGCTCCAGGTGTTGTATCTGATAATACGGTAAAAAAACGGGGAGGAAGTGATTACCGATTGGATGCGATGCTCAATATACACGAATTTACATCGATCATTCTGTCGGCCATCTTATTTCACAATCGATATCATGTGTTGGAAACCTATGATCGCGACATCGATATGCCTGCCGATTTGCCTATAACGCCATTATCGTTATGGAATTGGGGATTGCAGAATAGGTCAGGGCGGTTACGGACGGTTCCTGAAAATGCCCTGCAGGTTAGTTTGCTACCTCGAACGAAGGCTACCCTCTCCCCTCTGGGGCTCTGCGTATTTGGCGTGTATTACACTTGCCAAGAAATACTACAAATGGGGTGGTTGCACAGGGGCAAGAATGTTTCCAGGCCTGAATCATTAGAGGTTGCCTATGACCCAGCTGTTGCAGATGTTATCTATCTGCTGCCACAGCAAAACAGTGCGGAATATTGGACCTGTGGATTGACCGAGCGCTCTCGAGAGTTCCGTGGCTGTTCTTTCTGGGATGTCTGGTTGATTACGAGACAGCAAAAGGTTGTTGTGGCAGAGAGCAAGCTAGTTGCTGATCGTGAGAAGCGAAGAGTCGATGAGTTGATTAACTCAAAAATACGGCAAGCGGAAGCCCAAGTTCAAGCCGAAGATGCCCCAGTAGTGTCAGATCGCCAACGCATTGCAGGCATCAGGGGTAATCGAGCCAAGGAGAAGGACAAAGAGAGAAAACGCGCCAAATCTGTTGCGACATCTGAGCCATCAAGTGAGCCAGCAACTGTGGTACCGTTATCTAAAGGTGCGGATGACTATAAGTATCCGGATTATATCGACGAACTCTTCAAGGACGACTAGATGGTATTACCAGCTAACATGGCCAAGGCCGTCTACAACGACCCTGGCATTGAACAGTATCGTGGCAACCCCTTGATCGAGGCATTGCCACCTATCATGACTACTCAGCAGATAAAACAGGGGTTGAGCGGCGCCATCAAGTTTGATCCCAAGGATATCTATGTCGATGGCCCTTGGCGTGTTCATGTGATATCCCAGTTGCTGGATGACTTTTTTCAGCCGATAAGCCGTCATTTACAACTGGAATCAAAGTTATCCATCATGATCCGGCAGGGGTATGTTGGACGCAACCTGAGCGATGGATCTTTGAATGTGCAACTGCAAAATGGTTATGAGCGGGTTATGTCTGGTGAGTTGGATGTTTTTCGGTTCGAGCAGGTTAAATCGACAGCCCGTAGCCTGTCGTTGATTGGGTGCTCTGGGTCAGGAAAAAGTAGCACCATCAACCGGATCTTGGCAACTTATCCTCAAGTGCTCTACCACGAGCAATACA
The DNA here is from genome assembly GCF_027707405.1 of Aeromonas sp. QDB68. Classification (NCBI taxonomy): domain Bacteria; kingdom Pseudomonadati; phylum Pseudomonadota; class Gammaproteobacteria; order Aeromonadales; family Aeromonadaceae; genus Aeromonas; species Aeromonas sp. QDB68. Next base: position 69,497 of record NZ_JAPCIQ010000013.1, read on the forward strand.
ATTTTACCCAGATTGTCTACTTGAAGCTGGATTGCCCTCATGACGGCTCATTAAAAAGCCTGTGTCATCACTTTTTCAGGGCTATTGATGCCGTACTGCATACGGACTATGAACGCAAATATGCGCTTAAACGCCACAGTGTTGAGACCCTGATGGCATTGATGAGCCAAATCGCTAATGTCCACGCGATTGGCGTGCTGGTCATTGATGAGATTCAGCACCTGAGTATGAGCCGTTCCGGTGGCGTGGAGAAGATGCTAAATTTCTTCGTGACATTGGTAAATGTGATCGGCTTGCCTGTTGTCATGGTGGGGACCCCCAAGGCCAGACCCATCTTTGAGATGGACTTGAGATCGGCAAGGCGTGGAGCCGGTTTTGGCGCATTGCTTTGGGAGCCTATGCAGGCTACCAAGCCTAGCGTGGATCCTGCCACCAACCAGCCCAGGCCTACAGAGTGGATGGCCTTCACCGATAAGCTGTGGCAATACCAGTGGCTACAACAACGGGATGAAAATTTGTCCGATGAGGTTCGGGATTGCTGGTTCGAGCTGTCCCAAGGGGTGCTGGACATAGTGGTAAAACTCTTTGTTCTGGCCCAGTTGAGAGCTATTGCCACCCGCATCGAACGGATCACTCCACAGCTGTTGCGGCAGGTTTATGAGGATGAACTCAAACCGGTACACGCCATGTTGGCCGCGTTACGCTCCAAAGATCCTGAGTTAATCGCCAGATATTCGGATCTGAGCATCCCGGATATAGACAAAAAGATCCTAGTTCTCAGCACCAAGATTGATGAAGCCAGAGTTGCTCTGGATTCTCATCATAACCGATATGGTGGCAATGAGCAGGCCATCCGCTTGCATAACCTGCTCGTTGGCATGGATTGCCATTCTGAGCTGATTGTGCCGTTAATTGATCGCGCCTTCAGTACATATCCGGATCTGTCCGTCAGAGAGCTGATGCCTATCGTTCTTGATTGGTACAACTCGGACTCAAAGCCACAAGATAACGCAAAACCCAGGCCCGCTCGTCTCAAGCCAAAAGAGTGGCACACGCTGCACACCGACGATCTGCGTTTCCAGTTTTCCCAATGTGGCAAGGACAACCCTCACTATCCTGCATTCAAGAAAGCCGGGGTCACCTTCGATGTGGATACCTGGCTGAGAAGGATGGGCTAGCCATGTTGAACTTTCCGGTTCCTTATCCAGATGAGCTGATTTACAGCTTGGTGGCCAGAGCCGGAATACATTTGGGACTAACCAGCCCAAAGCAGTTGTTGGATGAGGTTTTTGCCAACCGGCATGTCATTGCAACGGTTGATCTCCCTAATCATCTGGCACCTTTGGCTCGGTTATTGCCGGATAGTATGGGCCTTGATGTTGAACGACTTGCCTATATGCATACGCTATTTCCTGTCTATGCCCCTTTTACACCAGAGGATCGCCGGAAGTTCTGCCTTGAGAAGATGGCAGGAGAATCTCAAGGAGCAATTCACCTTATCCTCGGGATAGTGGCATCCAGAGTTAAACAGTCGCTTTCATTACGCTATTGCCCGCAATGCCTGCAAAATCAGCGTTTTCATCAAGGTGAATACTACTGGCTGCGCTCATGGCAAGTGATAGGGGCTGATTGTTGCTTGTTTCATGGCACCCTAGCCGAGGCTAATCTTGAGCGGCATGCTTATCATCGCCATGAGTTTATTGCTCCCAATCCCTTGTTGTGCCCACCTGTGCCCCAGTCTGCCGGACGCGATCACGTCATCCGGGTTACTCGTCAAGTAAATGCACTGTTGCAACGTCAGGCTAAAACATCACCGTCCTTTTCCCAGTGGAGTTCATTTTACAACCAGCTAGCGAGCATGTCCGGGTGTGCCAAGGTGAAGCAGGTAAAACAGGGCGATATTCATGAGCGTGTATTATCCCGTTGGCCGGCTGATTGGTTAGTGCAACAAGGATTGGCTATTCATAACGAATCAGGTTGTTGGCTGCAGGCTATCTTCCGTAAGCACCGAAAATCCTTCAGCTATCTGGAACATATCGTTGCCCTGGATAGCCTGTTGCCTGAGTCTTGGAACATAGCGACGGTGCTGGACGAAGTGCAGAGTATTCCAACAGGAATTTACGGTCTCCATCCTGTTCCTCAGGAGGAAAAGAGCGACCAGTTGGTAGAATATCGAGCTAGCTGGCAGCAGTTGCTGGAATGTCATGGTGTTAAGCTGGCCCGCCTCTCTCATCAGGCGTTATATGCCTGGTTGTATCGGCATGATCGACGCTGGCTTCTGGAGTTTAACCGGCAACACTATCAAAGTCGTGCCAGAGAAAATCACCGGGTCGATTGGCCAAAGAGGGATCGTGTGACTTGCCGTCAGTTACTCAAGATCCTGAGTGAACAGACGTGGCGTCTTGACTCCCCTCGGCTATCGATGCGCTGGTATCTGTCGAGGTTGCCTACCGGCGCCATGGTGGAGAAAAAATTGAGCAAAATGCCGCTTACGCGCTTGTTTTTTAAACGATATTGTGAAGATATTACGGACTACCAAGTGCGTCGCTTGGCTTTTGCCTCTGGATTGTTAGTACAAAAAGAAGGCACCTTGCGACGATGGCGACTTTTGCGTGTAGCCGGCTTAAGCGATGAGCGGTTAACCTCGATGTCAGAACGGCTGTTAAGTGATGTTTTGGAGGACTAATGCAGGATATCCGCTTTGACAAGGTGTCTGATGATACAACAATCTTGGCAATCGGCTCGCTGTTCAGGCGGATTGATAATTCCCAGTGGGGCGTCAATCTTGATCTGGTGCCCAAAGCGGAAGCTGGGTCACTACGGGTGTCAAATATCCCCGTCTTGGCTCGCAAACGTGTGTTGAATCCGACCCAAGAGCACAGGCCTGCTGGTTTTCGTCTCTCTTTAACTATCGACAGCACTGAGACTTGGCAAAGAAAGAGGTTGGGAGATTACCCGGTTTCCTCTGCCATTCGCGCAATGGACAAACGCCAACACTGCTTTTGTTTTCTTGCAAATGACATACAGATATATCTTCCCCAGTTGGAGCTCGCTCGTGTACTTTTCTTGCACGACGGTTATCTATCTCGCTCAGCACTTGAGCCTGATTATCTGAAAAGTGAGTTTTCGATTGAACACGTCAGCGCCGAGGTTGTCCGGGTGAATGTATTGCCTTCCTCCAGCTACCCGCTCAAGTCTCTAGATGACTTCGAGTCGCGACGTTTGTTGAGCTGGATTTTGATCGATCCTGATGCCCGTGCTTCTTACGAAAGCATAGGCCGCAGTCAAAAGCTGAATGGCTATGAGAAGGGAGGATATCGGCAATGGGAGTTTGAGTTTACTCCTCCACCTTTACCATCGGTCTCTTTTGAAATCCGAGGGCGATTCGATAAAGAAGCCAAAAGCATGCTGGTTTACGAGGTGGCCAGTCTGCGAAATATACAGGCAGATATCCCAAGTGAAGTGGAATTTTTCCATCCCAAGTTGCGGGAGTATGTGCGAGGTGAAGGGGACGGTGCAGTACGCTTGGTCGCTGAACGCCCACCAATTCACTCGGTGCATGATGGGGCGGATGCCAATGCGGATACCACGCCTGTTTTATTGCGGGCTCCATCTGTCGTGTTTGAGTTTTCTAAGGCATTCAATACGCGTAAGGTAGCCGAGAAGAAGCAAGAAGGTGCCAATGGCAAGGCCGATGATGAGGTGGGCTCCCAAGCATCAGAGGATGTCAGCACTGAAGAGTCAGTTGCAGGAGGGATTCTGCCCAGCGCAGAGTGGACAGCTGAATCGGACGAAACCGATGATCTGCATCTCTACGCCAATAAGTTTGATTGCTTTCAATCGATGCTGGATGAGTTGGTGGCGGCCCATGGTTGCGTGATTAGATCCAAGCAACTGCGCAAGCTACCTAAGCTCTACCGTTGTAATCGCCACCTGCTTCTGGATGGCAATCCCAGATGCTTGGCCGTCGTTGAGGTTGAGTCGCACAATCGCATCTTTCATATCCTCGAAGTCGATACCTCCGATGGGATTTGCTCCCTCTCAACCCTGCTATTAAGGCTGACGTCGCAGCAGGGGTGGCAGGAGCAGCTTAAGTTATTGGAAGAAGAGTTAACCCAGAAATCATTGCATTGGCCAAGTAAGCGGCTGAAAGCGCTTTGTGGCAAGGATGGTTATTCCGGCATCCCTCATCCACAGACCAAATCTGTGGATAAGGGCAAGCTGCCTGAGAAGTCGATAGAGCACTGGGCGACAAGGTTTCATAGTTGGACCTGATTACCCATGATTAGCAGTCACCACGAGCTATACTGATCTTACGTACAGTTACTGAGGTGCGAGATCATGGCC
>NZ_JAPCIQ010000014.1:0-36553 GCF_027707405.1 Aeromonas sp. QDB68
CAAAGCCAAACCACAGAAGTATGCGACGAGAAAACCTAGTAAAAACAATGCCAGTCAGGCTTAACTGACTGGCATTAGCGCCCCTGCGCCGGCTTTTTTGTCACCACGGAGGTGACCCGACAGTCTGGCTTACTCTTCCTGAACCATGAACTGGAGTTCAGGGGGAGAAGAGGTCAGCACATCGGCGCAGTAATCCCAGGTCGAGATGCGGTAGTGCTGCAAATCTTCATCCAGGTGCAGTCCATCGGATTCCTGATGGAACCAGCTGGCGAAACGGGACGGGGTGATGAGCTGGATCTGCTCCTCGATGACGTGGCTGTCACGCCCCTCCGCCAGATCGCAATCCTCCATCACCCGCACCGCGAAGATGTGGCGAAAACTCACCCGGCACAGGGGCAACGGAGGCAGATCGATGCTGCGAGCACGCCCCAGCATGACGGTCAGGGTGTCGCTCCAGATATCCTGATGCAGTTCGGCCACGACCAGGCCGGGAGGGAGTTGACGAGAGGGAGCCCAGGGGACGGCTACCTGCCGAATGGCATTTTTCTGTTCCATATCCACCTCGCTACAGCGCATGCCATATCCTGAGTGTATCTGAAACAAATTTTGACGAAGATGGCAAGAAAAAACCCGGCACAAGCCGGGTTTCATTTGATTACAAGACGATCTTATTTGACAGCGTCTTTCAGCGCCTTGCCAGCCACGAAGGACGGCACATTGGCGGCTGCAATCTGGATCTCTTTACCGGTTTGCGGGTTGCGACCGGTACGGCCCGCGCGATGGTTGACCTTGAAGGTACCAAAACCCACCAACTGAACGGCATCGCCCTCTTTCAGGCTCTGGGTAATACCATTGATGATCTCTTCCAGAGCGACTTTGGCCTGAGCTTTGCTCAGGTCTGCTTTGGCGGCAATTGCATCGACAAGTTGAGCTTTGTTCATAACATTTCCTTTATGATCGGGCATTTAGCACCGGGCCACTCTATTCAAAAAAAAACACTCAGGCAAAGGCTTTATCAGCCGGATTGGCTTGAATGCTGGGGTTTTCATCAAGATCTGCGGAAATAGTCACATATATCGCCCCCATGTCCCCTGGATGGGCGACAGGATGCGAAGTACCGGTGGGGAGAGGCATGCAAATCCCCGCCTGATGTAACAATATCCCTACACTCCTATTGACGGTCAACTGGATTTTCCCTAGTTATAGGAGTGTCGTCAGTCGATGAGAATGACCGAAGGCATGCGACCCGAGAGCCGCATGCCATGCCCATGGAGGGACTATGTTAACTGAACTGGAAAAAACCAAGCGCGCACTGGCAGGCAAGCACAGAGCAATAGATGACTGGCTGGATGCCAGACAGGCGTTGCTGGTCGAGTACATGCGACTGGCAGGCCTCATGCCCGCCAAGTGCAAGCAACGCACCCTCCCAGGCCACGTCGAACTGCAACGTTTTTGCGAACAACTGGTCGATTACGTCAGCGCAGGCCATTTCGAGATCTACAACCATGTCGTCACCGCCTTTGAGCAAGCCAGCGGGGACAAACTGGAGCTGGCCAAGCGCATCTACCCCCATATCCGTGCCTGTACCGAATTCGCGCTGGAGTTCAATGACAAGTACAGCAACGCCGACGAAGCCCAGTTGCTGCAACTGGACGAGGATCTGAACCAGCTCGGCCCCGTGCTGGAGGACAGGTTCAAACAGGAGGATCGGCTGGTCAAGGCGCTGCAGGTGGTGGAATCCCTCAGCCATCAGCAGGTCTGATATTCAATATCGGAGCCAGTTCAATATCCTGGCGTGCCAGCTGGATTACACTCTGCAACATGAAGAATGAGCATCTTGCTCGCACGCAGACCGGAGACGACCATGGCCGAGCGCCGCCACTTTACTCGGATTTTCTATTTGACCGCCGCCAAGCTCACCCAGGGTGAACACCAGTGGCGCACCCAGCTGGTCGATGTCTCCCTGCAGGGAGCCCTGCTGCTCAGACCCGAGGATTGGGTCGCCAGCGAGGACAAGGAGTACGAAATCTGCTTCGTGCTCGGGGGCAGCGACATCGAGATCAAGATGCAGGTCGAGCTGACCCACGAAGCCAGCAAAAAGCTGGGGTTTTACTGCCACCACATCGACATCGACAGCGCCACTCACCTCAAGCGGATGATCGAGCTGAACATCGGAGAGGAGCAGCTACTCCATCGCGAGCTGGAGCAGTTGCTGCAAGAGCACCGAGACCACGTCCCCCCCGAATCCTGAGCGGGCGGGCAGAAAAACAAAGGAGCGTCCATACGCTCCTTTTTCACGGTTGGTTACAGGGCCTCGAGGGCATCGGAGAGTTTCTTCACCGGCACCACCTCCATCCCCTCGATGGGATGTTTGGGCGCATTGGCATGCGGGACAATGGCTCGGCGGAAGCCGTGCTTGGCCGCCTCCTGCAGTCGTTCCTGACCCGAGGGTACGGGCCGTATCTCGCCGGAGAGCCCCACCTCGCCAAAGACCACCAGATCCTTGGGCAGGGCCTGATCCCGGAAGCTCGACACCATGGCCAGCAGCAGCGCCAGATCCGCGCTGGTCTCCTCGACTTTGACCCCACCCACCACGTTGATGAACACATCCTGATCCGCCATCTGCAACCCGCCGTGACGATGCAGCACCGCCAGCAGCATGGCGAGACGGTTGTGGTCCATCCCCACCGCCACACGGCGCGGATTGGAGAGCTGGGAGTAATCCACCAGCGCCTGCAACTCCACCAGCAGGGGGCGCGTGCCTTCCCAGATCACCATGACGATGGAGCCCGGAGCCTGCTCCTCCCCGCGACTGAGGAAAATCGCGGAAGGGTTGCTCACCTCCTTCATTCCCTGCCCGGTCATGGCGAAGACCCCCAGTTCGTTAACCGCACCGAAGCGGTTCTTGTGGGATCGCAGGGTGCGAAAACGCGAGTCGTGCCCGCCATCCAGCAGCACGGAGCAGTCGATGCAGTGCTCCAGCACCTTGGGGCCCGCCAGGGTGCCGTCCTTGGTGACGTGGCCCACCATGAAGATGGCCACATGATTCTGCTTGGCATAGCGTGTCAGCAGCGCCGCCGACTCCCGCACCTGGGAGACGGAGCCCGGCGCGGACTGCACATCCGCCACGTGCATCACCTGGATGGAGTCGATGACCATGATCTGAGGCTGCTCCTGCTGGGCGATGAGACAGATCTGCTCGACGCTGGTCTCGGACAACATGCGCAGCTTGTCCGTGGGCAGACCCAGCCGACCGGCCCGCATCGCCACCTGTTGCAGTGACTCCTCACCGGTCACATAGAGGGTCTTCATGCGCTGCGCCAGGCCGCACATGGTCTGCAGCAACAGGGTCGACTTGCCGGCCCCGGGGTTGCCGCCGATAAGAATGGCCGAACCGGGGACCACGCCGCCACCGAGTACGCGGTCCAGCTCCTTGAAGCCCGAGCTGAAACGGGGGATCTCCGTGGTGGCGATCTCCGCCAAGGTCTGCACCTGGCTGCCGACGGCGCCCGCATAACCGGTATAGCGAGCACTCTTGCCGGGTGTCGTCACCCCCAGTCGCACCTCGGTGATGGTGTTCCACTCCTTGCACTCGCTGCACTGACCTTGCCAGCGGGTGAAGTCGGCTCCACATTCGGAACAAACATAGGCGGTTTTGTTTTTGGCCATGGATAACTCGGGGACAGGATGAATTCCTGCTTGATATACTTGTTTGCGACCGGCAGATCAAACCCAGAATCGGAAAAGTGACTTTCCGCGGCAGGAATACATGGATTCAGAACAACCACTACATCTGATAGAACAACTTGTCCCCCTGCTCCGGGAAAAGGACTTCGACGAAATCTTCAACCGTCTGACCCAGAACGAAAATACGAACAGCCGGTTCCTGCTGAAGATGGAACTCAAACGCAAGTGCACCCCCTGTCGGCGCGTCATCGACATGCGCAACGAGCTGGGCGCCCTCTGTCAGGTGCATGAGTTCGACGGGGTGACCCACTTCATGCCCGCCGAGGCCATCGAGCTGTTTCAATCCCAGTGCTACCTCTACCGGGACAGCTACACCCTGGGGGTCTACGAGGCGCTGCAAGCCTGGTACAAACTCAACCAGGGGCGCAGTGACAATCTGGCGCTGCCCATCAGCCCGTTTCGTCCGTTTGATGTCAGCGCCATCCCCTTCGCCAGCCATTACGGGCGACAGGAAGAGCGCATGCACTTCAGCTCTCCCATGGTGCTCCAGCTCGCCAACGGCGAGAAGATCCTCGCCAAGAGCTCCGACATCTCCCTCGGCGGCATCCGGGTATCCGTGCCCTATCTGCCCGACTACCAGACAGGCGACCTGATAGCCGTCTTCTTCACCGGACTGGAACGCGATCATCCCCATCCCCTGCTGCGTGACCCGGTCAGCTACCAGATCCTGGGGGAGGAGAGAAAAGAGGACAAATTCTGGCTCAGGCTGCTCAAGAACGGCGAGCATCCGGTGTTCGACGAGTTCCTGCGCGACTTCATCGAGCGCAACCGCAGCCGCTATCGCGTCAGCGTCGACTACCTGCTCTCCGCCGCCGTCATCAAGGGGTATGAGCAGTTCTATCTGCCGCGCATGACCGGCATGCCCCTCTATTTCGGCAAGGGCAGCGTCCCCGCCCTCGAGATCGCCCTGCGCACCGAGAACAACCAGCACATTCTCGAATACTGGCGCGACGCCAAGAACCGCGACATGCTCGCCAGCCTCTTCACTGCGGCCCGCATGCCCTCGTTGCTCCCAGGCAAAGAGGGCATGCGCGAGACGCTGATCTACAGCTTTACCCATGCGGTACGCAGCCACCTCTACTTCTTCTCCGCGACCCGGGAGGAGCTGGAACAGAGCGGACTGACCGCGCTCTTCTTCCAGATCGGCGCCCGCCGCCCCAGCTGGCGGGTATACAAGTTCAGCATGGAAGCCTGCACCCTGCGGGAGGCCGACCTCGACAACCCCCAGGGCGGGGCGAGCCAGTTGCAGGACAGGCTGCTGCGCGAGCGCCTGGCCCAGCTCGGATACGTGGGCATGCTGCAGGAGATAAACCTGGACAACCAGCGCGACGAGTTCCAGCGAGAGACGGGTCAGGATCCGCTCAACGCCAACGCCTTGCAGCGCTTTGGCCATGACATCCATGCCGCCCCCTTCGAGATAGAGACGCTGCACTATGTGCAACTACGCAAGGAGGCGCGCTACATGCACAAGACGGCCATCGTCTTGCATCACAAGGAGCGATCCTGGGTCGGCTGGACCCGAGACATCTCGGCCCACGGCATGCAAATCGAGCTGGAGGAGCCGTTCGACGGGGAGAAGGGAGACATCATCACTGTGGCTCTGCCCCGCTTGCAGGAGCTCGCCAGGAACATGGACCTGCAACGCCTGCCCTATCGGCTGGTCAGCCTCAACCTGAGCAGAACCGTGCTGCATCTGTGCATCGAGGGGACGGCCGAGCGCCATACCGGCCACCAGTTCTTCAGCCTGCTTATCGAAAGCAACCAGAACAAGCTCAAGACCACCCGGGAGTTCAATCGCTATCGCGGCATGGCCAGGGCGCTGCGCAACCTCTACACCCACCACCTGTTCAACACCCCCGTCTATGTGAACAAGCTCAAGGCCGCCCCGAAACTGGCCGCGGCCGGCCTCTCGCCACAGCCACGCAGCCTTTCCCGTCTGCTGCGCATCTGTGCCGAGCAGGATCAGCAGTTGAACCTGTATCCCCTGTTCCAGGGGGCACTGCTCAAGGCCCTGCTGCTCAATCCCCTGCGCGCCATCGAGCGGGAAGACAAGCCGGAAGAGGAGGAGGTCTACATCGCCGCCCTCCACTCCCAGGGGGGAACCCCCCTGTTTCGCAGCCACCTGGCCAGCAGCTTCAGCTCACCGGATCAAAAGCGCCGCTTCATCGAGCTGGCCCGGCAACAGGGAGAGTTCTATTCGGTACTGGTGGGTATTTCGCGCACCGGCCGCCCGGACACCAGCTTCATCGCGGGTGAACTGGACTACATCGCCAAGTTCGCCATTCACAAGGCCAAGAAGCTGGAAGAGGAGCTCTGGAGTGTCGTGGGCGTGGGTGAACTGACCGATACCACCGAGGCGACCCTGTTCCGCCTTGGCATACCATCCGGGCCCCGCTAGCCAGCAGGGCAGGGAGACAACAAAAAACGGGCACGCAAGTGCCCGTTTTTTGTCTATCAGGCAGCCTGGGGGTTGCGCAGCCAGGCGAGGATGTCGGGGAAGTGATCCTCCTGTGCCTGGGGCGCTGTCAGCATGTTGATGTGGTCGTAATCGAGCCGGTTGCCGTTGTCCCGCCCAAGACGGGTGTGGCGGGCAGCCGATCCCATCTCGTCGCTGAAGCGGCGCACGTCGACGGGGTGGCCAAGTACCTTGTCCGCCTTGGCGGAGATCATCCAGAGCGGGGGCCAGTTGACCCGGCTCGCCGCCTCGTCATAGGCGAAGCCGTCAAAGGGGTCCAACCAGGGCCCGCACTTGACCCAGGGGATGGTCTCCTGCAGGTAGCGCAGGGGCTCATCATCGGCCCCTATCTTCAACCGGCGGGCGGCAAGAAACCCCCGGCGGCGCGCCAGCCAGGGGGCGAGCCGGTTCCAGATCAGATCCACCTTCAACCAGCGCTCCGGGTTCTGCACCGAGACCCCCCGCTTGGTGCCGAAGAACACCAGGCTGGCAACCTGCTCCGCCAGCTCGGGGAAGCGCACCAGGGTCGAGGCCATGATGACGCCGCCCCAGGAGTGGGCCATCCAGTGCACCCGGGCACCGGCATGGCGGGCCGATACCCAGCGCTGCAGGGCGGGCAGATCCTCGGTGATCAGCTCATGCTGGCCGTGGCCGGCCCGCTCGGCGATGGTCGGTGTGCTCAGACCCCGACCACGCAGATCCGCCACATAGACCTGATACCCGTGGCGAGCCAGAAAGCAGGCAAGCCCCTTGCCCGATTCGGTGTAGAAGATGCGGCCGTTCTCGATGGCCCCGTGCACCATCAGGATGGGGTCGGCATGCACCGCGACACCGGGCTGGATATGGCGCACATGGAGTCGATGCTCACCGCAGGGGACAAACAGGGATTGCTGTAACAGTTCCATCTCGTGATCGGCTCCTCCTTGAGCGGGATCAGCACCAGCGTCGGTCGCGACAAGCCAGGGCGCCGAGCAGGCAGAGCACCCCTTCCAGATCGTGGTGATTGAGGGTCGCCGCCGCCTGGGCACGTACCAGGGGTTTGGCATGAATGGCAATGCCAAGCCCCGCCACCGCCATCATCTTGAGATCGTTGGCACCATCGCCGACCGCAACCGTCTGGGATGCAACCACCCCGTACTCCGAGGCCAGCTGTTGCAGTGCTTCGGCCTTGGCGGCGGCATCGACGATGGGGCCGCTCACCTTGCCGGTCAGCAAGCCCCCTTCCACCGCCAGCTCGTTGGCGAAAATGGCATCCAGACCCAGAGCACGCTGCAACTCGCCAGCAAAGCGGGTGAAGCCACCGGAGGCGATCGCCACCTTCCAGCCAGCCTGCTTGAGGGCATCGACCATGAGTGGCAGGCCCGGCATCCAGGGCATGTCGGCCGCCACCTCGTCGAGGATGGTGACCGGCGCCCCTTCCAGCAGCGCCACCCGGGCACGCAGACTGTCGGCAAACTCCAGCTTGCCCTGCATGGCCGCCGCGGTAACGGCCGCCACTTGCTCACCGACCCCGGCCAGCCGCGCGATTTCGTCGATGCACTCTATCCTGATCGCGGTGGAATCCATGTCCATCACCAGCAGACCGGGCTCACTCAGGGTGGGCAGGGCGGCCAGATGACACAGGTCGATGTCCCACTCCTGGGCTTTGAGCGCCTGCACCAGCTCGGGGGAGAAACGGTTGGTGCCAAGCAGCAGCAGCGGAATACCGGCCTGCTCCCCTGCGGGATAGAGGCTGGCCTCGAGCCCCAGGGCATCCAGCTGCTGGGCCAGGCGGGCCAGATGACCGGCCTCCAGCCCCTTGCCAAACAGGACAATCCAGGCGCTGTCATGGGCGTTGGCCGCGGGCAGCAGGGCTTCGTTGGTGAGCTGCCAGCAGGGGGCACAGCTCAGGGCCCCGGACCAGTCGTGCAGGGAGCGGGGAAGTTGGGACAACAACATAAGAGAGACGCCTTCCTTGGAAATCATGGGGTTCATCATGCGGGCCCAGAGTAGCGTATTGCTTTTTGTACAGGCAAGCGCCAAGATCCCGCCTGCGGTGCGGGCAGACATGGAAACAGACCACCCTGTTTCCCGCTTCGCGGCACCGGGGCACCAGCCAGCCCCGCTCATCCATTACCAGAGGCCCGGTTCTGTGCGTCATCTTCCCATCAAACGTGTTGTCAGCCTGGCGGCGGGAGTCCTGCTCGGTCTCTGGGTGCTGGTGCTGCTCATCCACATGCAGGGAGAGAGCCAGGCCGCCCTGCACGCGGCGGCACGGGACAGGGCACAGGCGCTGGTCGCCTATGCCGCCCGGGACATGCGCCGCTGGATCAAGGAGGACAAGGAGAGCGAACTGGAGAGACTGGCGCAGGATCTGGCCGCCGAGCCTGACATTCTGGATGTCACCCTCTATGACGCCCGCGGCATTCCCCTCGCCCAGTCGGACAACGCCCTGCCGCTGGACAGTCTGCTGCCCATCGGCAGCGACAACAAATCCCTGCCGGAGCAGGGCAAGGGGCGCATCCAGTTCGTCCAGGAGATCCAGGACGGAAACCTGACCCTGGGCTATCTGAGGATCACCCTGGAAGAGCAGAAACTGCTGGCCGCACAAGATACCCATCTCAAGGTCAACCAGGAGAAACAGCGCCTGATGCTGCTGGTGATGCTGCTGGCCGGCCTGCTCATCTCCTACGGGGTCCGTCGCAACTACATGCGGGTGCGCAAGCACAAGAAACAGAGCAAACCCGCCGCTCCGCAATAAGCGGGAGTGGATCACATCCTCCGGCTTGTATATAACACTGGCAAGATCACTGGCAGGAGAGCCACATGATTGCCCCCCCCTTACCGCTGGATGAACACAGTCGACTGGAACGACTGCGCATCCTCGGCCTGCTCGACCACGAGCCCATCGATCAGCTTGATCGCCTCACCCGGCTCATCACCAGGCATTTCGCACTCCCCATCGCCATGGTCTCCCTGACCGACGTGAACAGGCAGTGGTTTCTCGCCCGCACCGGGGTCGATATGTGCGAGATCAACCGGGAGCACTCCTTCTGCGGTCATGCCATTTTGCGCCCCGACATCATGCAGGTACCGGATGCCAGACGGGATCTCCGCTTTGCCGACAATCCGCTGGTGACCGATGATCCCGGTGTGGTCTTCTACGCCGGCCGACCCCTGCGCGCCCTCGATGGCGTGGTGCTCGGCACCCTCTGCCTGGTGGACCATGTGCCGCGCCATCTCGACGAAGATGCCTGCCGGGATCTCGACGACTTCGGCCGCCTGGTGGAGAACACCCTGCACGATCTGGAGCGGCGCCACCAGGTGCGCACCCTCAATCAGGTGCTGGAAGACAAGGAGCATCTCTTCACCCTCACCTTCAACCAGTCGTCGGTGGGCATGGCCCTCTCCTCCCTCGAAGGCAAGTGGCTGCGGGCCAACCCGGGGCTGGAGCGGCTGCTCGGTTACAGCGAGCATGAGATGCTGAGCCGGACCTGGCTCGCCATGACCCATCCCGAAGATCTGCAACGGGAGCAGCCCCTGTTCGATGCCCTGATCGCGGGGCAACGGCAGGATTACCGGCTGGAGAAGCGGATGATCCGGGCCGATGGCACCCAGTGCTGGGTCCAGCTCAGCGTGACCCTCTGCCAGAGCCGCACCATGGCCCCCCACATGATCGCCGTGTTTGCCGACCTCACCGAGCGCAAACAGGCCGAGGCCGAACTCGTGCGGCTGCAGCAAGGGCTCGAGCAGCAGGTGCAGTCACGGACCCGGGAGCTTTCCCGCACGGTGGAACAGCTGCATCAGGAGATGCGCGAGCGCGGCGCCATGCAGCAGCAGCTGTGGCAGGAGCAGCGCCGCTTGCAGCACATGCTGGAGCACACCAGCAATGCCTTCCTCGAGCTCGATGCCGATTTCATCATCACAGGCTGGAACCCGGCCTCCACCACCCTGCTCGGCTGGCACGCCGACGAGATGCTGGGCCGTCCCCTCTTCGGGCTGCTCGGCGCCGAGCATCCCCTGCTGAGCCTGTCAGGCAACCCGCAGAGTCCGCCACGGCGGCTGGAGTGCGACATCATCACCCGCACAGGCCGGCACATCCCGGTCGAGGTGATTGCCGAGCGTTACCAGTTCGACGGCAAGGTGCGCATCGCCCTGTTTTTGCACGACATCACGGCCCGCCGCCAGGTGCTCGCGGAGATCGAGCGTGGCCGTGCCCGACTGCGGGCCATCACCGATGGCCTGCCGGTCACCATCAGCATGGTGTCGCCCGAGGGGCGTTACCTGTTCGCCAACCAGGCCTATTGCCGCTACTTCGGGCTCGATACCGAACAGATGCGGGAAATGAGCGTGCGGGACGTCATCGGCGAGGAGGCCCACGGCAGGGCCATGGCCTATGTGGCAAAGGCCCTCGCCGGTGAGCAGGTGAGTTTCGAGCACCGTTTCGATCTCCCCATAGGCCGACGCGACCTCAGGATCACCATGATCCCGAGCCGGGGCGACGAGCCCGGGGTCTACATCCTCGGCAGCGACATCACCGAGTTCAAGGCGCTGCAAAGCCAGCTGGAACACGAGGCGGCTCACGACCCCCTCACCGGCCTGCCCAACCGGCGCGCCTTCACCCTGCGCCTCTCCCGGGAGCTGGAGCGGGTGCGCCAGAATGCCGAACCCCTGGGCCTGCTGTTCCTCGATCTCGACGGCTTCAAGGGGATCAACGACAGGCTGGGACACCACGTCGGCGATGCCCTGTTGCAACGCTTCGCCCAGGTGCTGAGTGCCGAGGTGCGCCCGGGGGACATGGTGGCGCGCCTGGCCGGCGACGAGTTCACCATCATACTGCCCGCCCTGCGCCAGCCGGAACTGGAGCTGCCCGCCCTGTGCGAGCGGCTGCTGGCGGCCATGGCGGTTCCTGGGGACGTGGCCGGTCACCGGCTGCCCCTTGCCGGCAGCATAGGAGGCGCCCTCTGCCAATCGGGCCAGTATTGTCACATCGATGATCTGCTGCACCGGGCCGATGCCGCCATGTACCAGGCCAAGCAGTCGGGCAAGGGGCGCTTCGCCCTCGATCTCTGACCGTGCTTCGCATAAAAAAACGGCGGCCCGAGGGCCGCCGTTTTTTTATGCGCGAGGGGGATCAGTTGTCACCCAGCAGGACGGAGTCCAGCGCGATTTCGATCATGTCGTTGAAGGTCAGCTGACGCTCTTCGGAGGTGGTCTGCTCACCAGTACGGATATGGTCGGAGACGGTGCAGATGGTCAGCGCCTTGGCACCGTACTCGGCGGCCACGCCATAGATACCAGCAGCTTCCATCTCGACACCCAGGATGCCGTATTTTTCCATGACGTCGAACATGGAGGGGTCCGGAGTGTAGAACAGATCGGCGGAGAAGATGTTGCCCACGCGCACGGCCACACCCTTGTTCTTGGCGGCCTGAACGGCATTGGCCACCAGGTCGAAGTCGGCGATGGCGGCGAAGTCGTGGTCCTTGAAGCGCAGACGGTTCACTTTGGAGTCGGTGCAGGCACCCATGCCGATCACCACGTCACGCAGTTTCACGTCTTCACGCACGGCACCGCAGGAGCCCACGCGGATCAGGGTCTTCACGCCGTAGTCGGTGATCAGCTCTTTTGCGTAGATGGAGCAGGACGGGATGCCCATGCCGTGACCCATGACGGAGATGCGACGACCCTTGTAGGTGCCGGTGAAACCGAACATGTTGCGCACGTCGCACACCTGCTCGACGTTCTCCAGGAAGGTTTCGGCGATGTACTTGGCACGCAGGGGGTCGCCCGGCATCAGCACGGTATCAGCAAAGGCGCCATCTTTCGCATTGATATGAGGAGTTGCCATTCTCTTTATTCCTTCACACTAGGTTGAGTTTTATTGTCTTTATGGATTGTCCGCTGCCTGCGCGGCGGCGGTACATTACAGGAAACCGGGGCCCTGTGGCACCCCGGGCAGGCGAACCGGCCCGGGGTCACCATCACAGGAAGCTGGTACCGTATTGCAGCTTGGGCAGGCCGTGGTAGGCCGCGATGCTCTGGCCGATGTCGGCGAAGGTCTCGCGACGACCGACGGAGCCCGCCTTGACCGGCTTGCCGTAGAACAGTACCGGAATGTATTCGCGGGTGTGGTCGGTACCGCTCCAGGTCGGGTCACAGCCGTGGTCGGCGGTCAGCACCACCACGTCGCCATCCTGCAGCAGGTCGAACAGCTCCGGCAGGCGGGAGTCGAAGTACTCCAGCGCATCGGCGTAGCCCTTGACGTCACGGCGGTGACCGTAGGAGGAGTCGAAGTCCACGAAGTTGGTGAAGACGATGGTCTGGTCACCGGCCGCTTTCACCTCTTCCAGAGTCCTGTCCCACAGCTCGGTCAGACCGGTCCCCTTCACCTGCTTGGTGATGCCCTGCTGGGCATAGATGTCGGCGATCTTGCCGATGGAGACCACCTGGCCACCCGCTTCCTTCATGTAGTCCAGCACGGTCGGCGCCGGCGGCAGCACGGAGTAGTCGTGGCGGTTGCCGGTGCGCTTGAAGTTGCCCTTGCCGCTGCCCACGAACGGACGCGCGATGACGCGGCCGATGTTGTAGGGCTCCAGCAGCTCGCGCACGATGTGGCACAGCTCATAGAGCTTCTCGAGGCCATAGGTCTCTTCGTGGCAGGCGATCTGGAACACGGAGTCGGCGGAGGTGTAGAGGATCGGCTTGCCGGTGCGCATGTGCTCTTCGCCCAGATCGTCCAGCACCTGGGTGCCGGAGGCGTGGCAGTTGCCCAGATACCCGGGCAGACCGGCCTTCTCGACGATGGCATCCAGCAGCTCCTGCGGGAAGCTGTTGTGATGGTCGTGGAAATAACCCCACTCGAACAAGACGGGCACGCCGGCAATCTCCCAGTGACCGGACGGGGTGTCCTTGCCGGAGGAGAGCTCCTGGGCAAAGCCGTAGGCACCGATCACCTCGACATCCTTGTTCAGTCCGGCCGGGAAGGTGCCGCTGGCGAGTTCGCCCGCGTGGCCCAGACCCAGCTTGCTGAGGTTTGGCAGGTTGAGAGCGCCACGGCCCTCGATCTCACCGGCGGCGCACGCCTTGGCGATATGGCCAAGGGTATTGGCACCCACGTCGCCGAACTTGTCGGCATCGGCGGCAGCACCAATACCGAAAGAGTCCATCATCAGAATAAAGGTACGTTTCATGGGACTTCCCCTTGTTACAAATCAGCCAGACCGATGCGACGGTAAACCTCGGGCAGCGCCTCTGGTCGGGTGTCGCCGATCTTCACGGCAGCCTGCACCATGCGGGCAGCCTCGGCAAATTGAGCTTCTGTCTGAGCGTGGATCAGGGCGAGCGGCTTGTCAGCATCGACGCTCTGACCCAGGCGGATAAAGTCGGTCAGACCGACCGCATAATCGAGTTTGTCGGCGGCGGCGCGGCGACCACCGCCCATGGCGACCACCGCCAGGCCCAGTTCACGGGTGTCCATGGCGGTGACGAATCCGCTGTGGGCCGCGTAGACGGGGCGCACGATGGCGGCTTTGGGCAGGTAGGCGTCGTAGCGCTCCATGAAGTCGGCGGGACCACCGAGGCCGGTCACCATGCGCCCGAAGATCTCGGCTGCCTTGCCATTGTCCAGCACCGCCTGCAGCTTGGTGCGGGCATCGCCGTCATCGCTGGCAAGACCGGCGGAGATCAGCATCTCGGCGCACAGGGCCATGGTCACTTCGTGGATGCGCGGGTTGCGATACTCACCGGTCAGGTAGCGCACCGCTTCGCGCACTTCCACGGCGTTGCCGGCGCTGGAGGCCAGCACCTGGTTCATGTCGGTCAGGAGTGCAGAGGTGCGGCAGCCGGCCCCGTTGGCCACGGCGACGATGCTCTTGGCCAGTTCCTCGGAGGCTTCAAAGGTCGGCATGAAGGCGCCGGAGCCCACCTTCACGTCCATCACCAGCGCTTCGAGCCCGGAGGCAAGCTTCTTGGAGAGGATGGAGCCGGTGATCATGGCAATGGACTCGACGGTGGCGGTGATATCCCGTACCGCATAGATACGCTTGTCCGCCGGGGCGAGATCGCCGGTCTGGCCGATGATGGCGACACCCGCCTCTTTCACCACTTTCAGGAAGCGGTCGTTGTCGACCGAGGTCTGGTAGCCGGGGATGGCATCCAGCTTGTCCAGGGTACCGCCGGTGTGGCCGAGACCACGGCCGGAGATCATGGGCACGAAACCGCCGCACGCAGCGACCATGGGGCCCAGCATCAGGGACACGACGTCACCCACACCGCCGGTGGAGTGCTTGTCGACGATGGGGCCGCCCAGGTTGAGGTGATCCCAGGTCAATACCATGCCGGAGTCGCGCATGGCGCAGGTCAGGGCAACCCGCTCATCCATGGTCATGTCCTTGAAGTAGACCGCCATCGCCAGGGCCGCGATCTGCCCCTCACCGATGGTGTTGTTGGTTATGCCTTGGACGAAGAATTGAATCTCTTGGGTACTGAGCGCTTCACCGTTGCGCTTCTTGCGAATAATTTCTTGAGGCAAAAACATCTTTCATTCCCTCCGTGCATCACGCACGAACACAGACCGAACCAGATCCGGAAGGGGGCGGCGCACCGCCCCCTGCCACCGCTTAGTAACCGCTGGTATTGGCAGGCTTGTCGCCATGCCCCAGGGTCGCCAGCAGGCTGGCCAGCAGGCTGGAGGCGCCGAAGCGGAAGGTGCGGGCGGATACCCAGTCCTTGCCCAGGATCTCTTCGGCCATGGCCAGGTACTGACCCGCCACGGCGGCGTCTTTCACGCCACCGGCCGGCTTGAAGCCCACTTTCGGGTTCTTGGCCTTGATCACTTCCATCATGATGCGGGCAGCTTCCGGGGTCGCATTGACCGGCACCTTGCCGGTGGAGGTCTTGATGAAATCGGCACCGGCGTCGATGGAGATCTCGGAGGC
Source organism: Aeromonas sp. QDB68 (assembly GCF_027707405.1). Taxonomy (NCBI): domain Bacteria; kingdom Pseudomonadati; phylum Pseudomonadota; class Gammaproteobacteria; order Aeromonadales; family Aeromonadaceae; genus Aeromonas; species Aeromonas sp. QDB68. The sequence goes on from NZ_JAPCIQ010000014.1 coordinate 15,121, forward strand.
GCGACGGATCAGCGCCTCTTCCTTCAACTCGCCGGTCTCGATGATCACTTTCAGCAGTACCTTGGCGCCGCAGGCTTCCTTACATGCTTTGACCAGATCGAAGCCGACCTGTTCATTGCCGGCCATGAAGGCGCGGTACGGGAAGACCACGTCCACCTCGTCGGCACCGTAGGCCACGGCGGCGCGGGTCTCGGCCACGGCGATCTCGATGTCGTCGTTGCCGTGGGGGAAGTTGGTCACGGTCGCGATGCGCACGTCGGCGGCGCCGATGTCACGCAGGGTCTTGCGTGCGATGGGGATGAAACGGGGGTAGATGCAGACGGCGGCGGTCAGGCCGGCCGGAGACTTGGCCTTGTGGCACAGGTCGATCACCTTCTGATCGGTGTCGTCATCGTTCAGGGTGGTCAGGTCCATCAGGTTCAGGGCACGTTGGGCGGCCACTTTCAGATCAGTCATGCTATGTCTCCAAAGTCTTGTTAAGCCCCATCACCCGCGATCGGCTTCACCGAACACCAAGGGTCGGCAGAGACGTTCCCGGAGCAACGGGATATGGAATTGCAGCGCAAATGCACAGGCAATACGGCTGCAAATAAGGCAAGAGCCCTGTCACTTTCTTACAAAAGTGCGGACTTGGTTCCATGAAGACTTGAGAAAGGCCGACTACGCAGACCCGACTTCCCAATCAATTCCATTTGACCGCCAACACCCGGATTCACCGGGCATTAGTCAATGCCAGCACCCTGCTGGCATCGCCTATTTCAGCCGAGATACCCCGTGTTTGCAAGCCGGATTTGCCAATTTCAGAGGTACCTCACACCCGGCAAATCCAGCGCTGGAAGGCGCTTAAGAGAAGAAGCGGGTCAGGATCCAGGAGTAGGCAATGCCCCCCAGATAGACCCCCACGATCCCCATGACGCCGGAGAGGACGGGCGGCGCCGGTATCGGCAACTTGAGGAAAGAAAACAACACCCCAACGATAAAGCCGGCCGCCATAGCCAGTAGCACTTCATTCATAGAACCTCCGATTTGACTCACTTTATTATTAGTCTTGACAGGAAAACGGTTGTCACCACCCCAAACGAGAACGCCACAGCAAATCGCTGTGGCGTTCGTCTTTATCCTGTCAGTCAGGCGATGTTACATGCCGGACAGCGCCAGGAAGAAGCCTGCGATGGTCGCAGACATCAGGTTGGACAGGGAACCTGCCAGCACGGCCTTCAGACCGAACTTGGCGATGGTGCCGCGACGGTTCGGTGCCATGGAGCCCAGACCACCCAGCAGGATGGCGACGGAGGACAGGTTGGCGAAGCCGCACAGGGCGAAGGAGATGATCGCCTTGGTGTGCTCGGACATGGCCACACCGTTGATCAGCACTTCATCCTTCAGGTAGGGGGCAAAGTTCAGGTAAGCCACGAACTCGTTGACCACCAGCTTCTGACCGATGAAGGAACCGGCCACGACCGCTTCGCTCCAGGGCACGCCGATCAGGAAGGCCAGCGGGGAGAACAGCCAGCCCAGCAGCAGCTCCAGGGAGAGTTGCGGGTAACCGAACCAGCCGCCCACACCGGAGAAGATGCCGTTGATCATGGCGATGAGGCCGATGAAGGCCAGCAGCATGGCACCCACGTTCAGGGCCAGTTGCAGACCGGCGGAGGCACCGGCGGCGGCAGCGTCGATCACGTTGGCCGGCTTGTCGTCCAGCTCACCTTCTGCGGTGTTCTCGTCGTAGCTCGGGGTCTCGGTTTCCGGTACCAGCAACTTGGCGAACAGCAGACCACCCGGGGCAGCCATGAAGGAGGCGGCGATCAGGTATTCCATCTTGACGCCCATGGAGGCGTAACCGGCCAGCACGGAGCCGGCAACGGAAGCCAGACCACCACACATGACGGCGAACAGCTCGGAGTCAGTCATCTTGGAGATGAAGGGACGTACCACCAGCGGGGCTTCGGTCTGACCGACGAAGATGTTGGCAGTGGCGGAGAGGGATTCGGTACGGGAGGTGCCCAGCACCTTCTGCAGACCGCCGCCCAGCAGCTTGATCACCCACTGCATGATGCCGAGGTAGTAGAGTACCGCGATCAGGGAAGAGAAGAAGATGATGACGGGCAGGACGCGGAAGGCGAAGACGAAGCCACCGCCACCGAACACTTCGAACATCTTGTTGCCAACCAGACCACCGAACAGGAATTCGATGCCGTTCTGGCCATAACCGATGACGCTGGAGACGGCGTCGGACACGCCCACCAGGATGTCACGACCGACCGGCACGTAGAGCACGAAGGCCCCCAGACCGGCCTGGATGGCAAAGGCGCCACCTACGGTACGAATTTTGATTGCCTTGCGGTTGCTGGAGAACAGCACCGCAATAAGGATGAGCGTCGCCATCCCTACCAGACCCATTATCAGATTCATTATTAACACTTCCTCTTTAGTAGCACCTGCCAGCTTGTTAACGATTTGTGTATTGAAGCCGCTAATCAAGGGTGCGCATTATACTAATTACGGTGCGACAAAATAGAATACTGGTCACATTTTATAAGCCACAAACGGCCTGAACATCGTTTAATTAGACCGCAAACGATTTTTATGGGCCCTGTTTTTTATCACTCGGTCATCATTTGATAATCAAATGTTAATTTCATGATTTCCCGGGGGGAACAGCCGCCGGGTGGAGTCATGTAACACCGAAATAACATCCTCCAGCGGTTGCTGCCGCAATTGTGCCAACAAGCGGGCTATGGTCGGCAGGCTGGCCGGCGTGTTCACCTCCCCCTGCTGGCCTTGCAGCGGCATGTCGGGAGCGTCGGTTTCCAGCAGCAAGGCCTCCAGCGGCATCTGGCGTATCGCCTCCCGGGTCTTGTTGGCCCGCTCATAGCTGATGACCCCCCCGATCCCCAGCCTGAAACCCAGTTGCCAGAACACCTCCGCCTGATGCAGGGAGCCGCTGAAGGCGTGAATGACGCCCCCTTGTGGCGGAGTGAAGCGCCGCAGGATCTTGGCGACCGTGTCGTTGGCACGCACCGAGTGGACGATGAGGGGCAGCGCATGCGCCATGGCCAGCCGCACCTGCGCCTCGAACATCTCGACCTGCCCCTCCTGCGGCACATGGGAGCGCAGATCCAGCCCGCACTCCCCCACGGCCACCAGCCCACGGGGCCGACTCGCCAGCAGGGTCTCCAGCCGGGTCAGTACATCCCGGGGCTGCTTGCCCACATACCAGGGATGGATCCCCAGGCCATAACGGATGTCGTCGTGGCGCTCGGCCAGCGCCATCACCCGCCCCCAGTTTTCCTCTCCCACGGCGGGGATGATATACTCGCCCACCCCCAGCTGGCGCCACCGGGTCAGCAGCGCCTCCCGATCGGCGTCAAAGACCGGAAAATCGAGGTGGCAGTGGGTGTCTATCAATTCCATGTCGCGCTTACCTGTCTGTCGTACTCAATGGGTTCATTCCATGCCAACACACGTTTCCCGAGGCTTTACCCTGATAGAACTGGTGCTGGTCATCATCGTGCTGGGGATCCTGGCCGTGACCGCCCTGCCCCGCTTCATCAACATCCAGGACGACGGGCTCAAGAGCAGCGTCTCGGCCACGGCGGGCAGCTTTGCCAGTGCCGCCCGGCTCGCCCACGCCGGCTGGGCGGTCAAGGTTAAGGGGGAGCCCCTGGCACTCTACAACTTTAGCGGCATGGGCAGGCAGGATCTCGACATCAACAGCCATGGCTGGCCGGTGGGCACCAAGGAGGACCAGGGAGGTCAGGGGCCCGATACCGTCTTCCCCGGTGGCGACAGCGATCAGATCTCCGTCAGCAGCCGGGACGACTGCGAGAGCCTGTTTGGCGCCCTGCTCGATACCGATCTGACGGTGGCCGATGAGTTGCACCAGGATTCAGACAGTGACTACATCTCCCGGCTCATCCCGGCAGACGCTCAGGCTGACGGCGCCCTTCGTCACGACAACTGCCGCTATACCCTGCGCAGCTCCGTGGGCCGCTTCCCGGCATACCCCGACGGGCTCTCGTTCGACTACAACAGCGTCACTGGCGCCGTGACCCGCCAGTTCCAGTGAGGTCGTCGCCCTTGTCCGGGCGCTTCTCCTCTTCATCATGGCGTACCGGCGCGCAGCAGCGCCGGTTCTCCGGTGTGAGTCCCCACTCCTGGCACCAGGCATCGTAGCGAGCCAGCCAACGCAGCAATATCCCCTTCATGGGCGCCTCCTTGTCTCGATGGTTTCCCCACAAGCTTGCCCCAATCCAACTCCCCAGACCAGCATCTCGGGGCCAGCGGCGTCATGGCCTGTCCAGCGGCAGCAGCAGCCCCATGGAAATCTCGTCCACATAGCCCTCGTCCAGCCGATAGGCCTGCCGTCTCACCCCTTCCTCCACGAACCCGCACTTGCGATACAAGGCGTGGGCCACCTCGTTGTGGGCCATCACTCCCAGCTCCAGCCGGTGGATACCGAGATCCCTCGCGGTCGCGATCAGGGTACGCAGCAACCGTTCCCCCCATCCCTGCCCGCGCGCCCTCGAACACAGCCCCATCACCACCAGGGCACAGTGGCGGTTGCGTGCCAGGCCGCCACCAAGGAGCGCGGCAAACCCTTGCACCTCCCCCGCCAGCTCCAGCAGCCACATGGCCTGATTGGGGGCTGCGGCCATGGCCTCGAGCCGCCTGCGCTGCCCCTCGATGTCCGAGGGGCGCTCTCCCGCTTCATACAGCATGAAGCGGGTCTCCCTGTCCAGTTGCCCGAAGAAGCGATCCAGCACCGCCGCATCCTCCACCCCTGCCATACGAATCATCACGCCGATCTCCCTGCCTGGTGGTTCTGCCGACCACGACCATAAAAAAACGACTCTTCAAAAGGAGTCGTTTCTATCAGAGCCATCTGGCTAACGCCACGCCCTCGGCCCGATCAGGCTTTCGCTGACAGGCTCAGGCGAGCAACGGCTTCCACGTGCATGGAGTGCGGGAACATGTCCACCGGCTGCACCTCGTCCAGCACGAAGCCCTGCTTGACCAGCCAGGCGAGATCCCGGGCCAGGGTCTGGGGGTTGCAGGAGACATAGACCAGCCGGCGCGGCGCCATGGCCACCAGGGTCTGCAATACCGCCTTGTCACAGCCCTTGCGGGGCGGATCCATCACCACCACGTCGGCACTCACCCCGTCGGCATGCAGGGCAGGCATCAGCTGCTCCGCCTTGCCCACGTGGAACTCGGTCTGCTCGATGCCGTTGAGGGCCGCATTGCGACGGGCGTCGCTGATGGCACTCTCCACCGACTCAATCCCCACCACCTTGGCGGCCTTGCCTGCCAGGAACAGGGAGATGGTGCCGATGCCGCAATAGATGTCGAACACCGTCTCGCTGCCGGTCAGCTCGCAATACTCCAGCGCCTTGGAGTAGAGCACGTCGGTCTGGCTCGGGTTGTTCTGGAAGAAGGAGAGGGGCGAGATCTCGAATTCGAGCTCGTGGATCTTGTCGCGGATCACACCGCTGCCCAGCAGCACCCGGTTCTTGTCACCCAGGATGCGGTTGGTACGCACCTCGTTGATGTTCTGCACCAGGGTGGTGACCGGCAGATCCGCCAGGGCCGCCAGCAGCTCGGCTTCGAACGGCAGCGCTTCGCCCAGGGTCACCAGCACCACCATCAGCTCGCCGCTCTTGAAGCCCTTGCGGGTCATCAGGTTGCGCACGCAGCCGGTGTGGGCCACCTCGTCATAGGCCGCGATGTCGTGCTCGCGCATCCAGTTGCGTACCCGGGCGTTGAGCTCCACGTGCAGCGAATCCTGCACCGCGCAATCATCGGCGGTGATGAGGTCATGGGAGTGCTTGCGGTAGAAGCCGATCTCGGCGCCCGCCTCGCTGCCACGCACCGCGTACTGGGCCTTGTTGCGGTAGGCAAACGGCGTCTCCATGCCGAGGATGGGGTTGACCACGGCCTCACCCAGCCCGACCTGCTCCAGTGCGCTCTGCACCAGGCTCTGCTTGAGGGCAAGCTGGGCCGGATAGGCCAGCGGGCGCACCTGGCAGCCACCGCATTCGGTGTTGGGGCAAAAATCGGCCACCCGATCGGCAGAGGGCTGGGTCAACTCGACCAGCTTGCCGTGCAGGTAGTTCGGTTTGACCTCGGTCAACTCGACCAGCGCCTGCTCACCGGGCAGCAGACCCTCGACAAACAGGGGGCGATCGAACAGGCGACCCTTGCCATCCCCCTTGTCGGTCAGTTCCAGAATATCGATCTGATGTTGGTGTCCCACTAACGGCATGAGCGGCTCCGAAGGCATGAAAGAGAGGGTGACGACGGGGCAGACCCGGCGACCCCGAATAAAGGGTGGCAGAGTTTAGCGGAGATCCGCCCAAAATGCAGGCATAAAAGACCCCGCAAACACAAATAGCGACCCCGGCCACCAGCGGCCCGGTCCGGGCAGCCTGGCCAGTCCGCCCCAATAAAAAAACCGCCGGACGGGGCCGGCGGTATGACATTCATGGCAGCAGGATCAATGGCTGTAGGCTTTCTCGCCGTGGCTGGTCACGTCCAGCCCTTCGCGCTCGGCATCTTCCTTCACCCGCAGACCGATCAGCAGGTCCACCAGCTTGTAGGCCACGGCCGAGACCAGGGCGGTCCAGACCACGGTCACCCCCACGCCGATGACCTGTACCTTGACCTGGGCCAGGATGGAGTACCCCTCGGCCACCTGGTTGGTCACATAGTCCCACACCCCGGTGCCGCCCAGATCCGGGCTGGCGAACACCCCAGTCAGCACGGCACCCAGGATCCCGCACACCCCGTGCAGGCCGAACACGTCCAGGCTGTCATCGGCCCCCAGCAGACGCTTGAGACCGTGCACGCCCCACAAACCGGCCACACCGCTGAGCAGGCCGATGATGAGGGCGCCCCCCACACCGACGAAACCGGCGGCAGGGGTGATGGCGACCAGGCCCGCCACCGCACCGGACACGGCGCCAAGCAGGGAGGGACGGCCCTTCATCGCCCACTCGGCGAAGGTCCAGGAGAGGGCGGCAGCGGCCGGTGCGATCCAGGTGTTGGCGAAGGCCAGGGCCGCCGTGCCGTTGGCTTCGAGGGAGGAACCAGCGTTGAAGCCGAACCAGCCGAACCACAGCAAGGCGGCACCGATCATGGTCATGGTCAGGCTGTGGGGGGTCATGGGGTCACGGCCATAGCCAACCCGTTTGCCCACCATGAAGGCCCCAACCAGACCGGCCACCGCGGCGTTGATGTGCACCACTGTGCCGCCGGCGAAGTCCAGAGCGCCGTGCTGGAACAGATAGCCTGCGGTGGCACCGGCCGCTTCGGCGGCGGCCGCATCCGTGTAGGCATCCGGACCCGCCCAGTACCACACCATGTGCGCCATCGGGATATAGGCGAAGGTGAACCAGATCACCGCGAACAGCAGCACCGCCGAGAACTTCATCCGCTCGGCAAAGCCGCCGACGATGAGCCCGCAGGTGATGGCGGCAAAGGCGCCCTGGAACACCACGTAGATGAACTCGCTGATCCCGACCCCCTTGCTGAAGGTGGCGGCGATGGAATCCGGCGTCACCCCCATCAGCAGCACCTTGTCGAAGGAACCGTAGAAGGCGCCGCCCTCGGTGAAGGCCAGGGAGTAGCCGTAGACCACCCAGAGGACGGTGATGAGGCAGAACAGGGTGAACACCTGCATCAGCACACTCAGCATGTTCTTGGCGCGCACCAGGCCGCCGTAGAAGAGGGCGAGGCCCGGCACGGACATCAGGATCACCAGGGCCGCCGCCACCATCAGCCAGGTATTGTCCCCCTTGTTGATGGTCACGGTCGCGGCCGCCTGTACCACATCGGCCTGCGCGGCCACCTCTTCGGCCCAGCCCGGGGCGGCCATGGTGGCGGCCAGCGCCAGCAGGCCAGTCATTACGAGTCTCTTGAACATACAGCCCTCTCCTTGTCGTCCCGGCATCCGGGTCCATTTCCTGATATGCATTTCCAACCTGGCCACCTGCCCACCGCACCTGTGTGGCTCACGGAGACATCATGGCGACATGACATGGGGAAAGCATAAAGCAGGCCAAGAAAAATAATCCTTTTATTTCATGGCGTTATGTTTTTATCACATTCAACACGCACCATCTTGGCGCACGATGCCCGGTTACAGGGGGAAAATCGCACTTTGGCTGTGCATTGCCGGGAAAATGCACCAGGATGACCCAATCGCCTCACAATGACGGGGCGAACCCCTGGTGATGTCACCCTGGCAGGCTTATCTATCCCGCTAAGGTATTTATGAAATAAATGAAATGGGCCATACCATGGTGAAATCAAATGAGGCTGACGGCCAATATCCCCCCACCCGAGGGGCACAAGCACTTTAAGAGTGCAAACGCGCGCCATTCGTCTAGCCTGCCCCGAAATGCCCGGTCATACTGGCAAGCCATCTTCCCCTGTTCCCAGCGCCGCGAGGAGCCCATGCCCAATCTCAACGTGACCGAAATCAAGGCCTTCGTGCCTGCCCGGGATTTCACGCTGTCAAAGCAGTTCTATCAGGATCTCGGCTTTACCCTGGCCTCCGATGGCGACGGCGTGGCCTATTTTCATCTCGGCAACGCAAGCTTCCTGCTGCAGGATGGCAACCCCCCGGGGCTGGCCGAGCAGCTCATGATGCACCTCCTGGTGGAGGACGTGGCCGCCTGGCGGGCCCAAGTGGAGGCGAGCCAGATCGCCGCCCGCTACGGCGTCCGGGTCACGGAGCTCGTCACCCAGCCGTGGCGCATGAAGGAGTTCTGTCTGTACGACCCCTCAGGCGTGCTGTGGCGCATCGCGCAGAACATCGACTGAGGGGATGGCAGTCCGAGAGGTTGATGGCCCGAGAGCCTGTGGGTCTGAAGGTCTGAAGGTCTGAGGGTCTGAGGGTCTGAGGGTCTGAGGGTCTGAGGGTCTGAGGGTACACCTCTTCGCACCGCCCGAAAAAACAAAAGGCCATCCGCGAGGATGGCCTTTTGTCATGGAATCTGATGGTGCCCGGGGTCGGACTCGAACCGACACGTTTTGCAACGGCGGATTTTGAATCCGCTGCGTCTACCGATTTCGCCACCCGGGCAGCTGCGAGGGATTATACGAATGGCGCTTGGTCATGCAAGGTGTTTTTCTTGCCCCCACCGTTGTTTGCTCATTTATTCAACGCCTTGCCGATGCCAGGCCAGTTACATAGAATGCCCGCATCATATTAATGGAATAATCATCATGGCCAAGCGCAAGACCCCCACCCCTCTCCAGCCTGCTCCCCGGCATCCGTCCGCCGGTCTGCTGCGCCGTCTCGGCGCCCTGCTCTATGACTATCTGGTGGTGATTGCCCTGCTGATCATCGCCGGCTTCATCGGCATGGGGGTGGCCCACCTGCTGCTGGCCACCGGCATGGCGAGCGTCCCCGAGGGCAAGGATGCCGCCTGGCTGCTCACCAGCCCCCTCTACAGCGCCTGGCTGGCCTTCGTCATCTGCGGTTTCTACACCTGGTTCTGGGTCCGCGCCGGCCAGACCATCGGCATGCGGGCCTGGCGCCTGCGCATCCAGAACCTGGACGGCAGCAACATTCGCGTCACCCAGGCCCTGATCCGGCTCGCCACCTCGGCCTTTGGCCTGGGCAACCTGCTGTGTGTGTTCAATCGCGCCCGCCCCCGCGCCTTCCAGGACATCTGGGCCGAGTGCGAGGTGGTGGTACTCGGCAAGACGGAAAACCTGGAGCAGCTCAATCGCTGATCCCAAGGCGGCAACGAAAAAGGGCACCCCGAGGTGCCCTTTTTGCTGACCAGAACTGACGGCTTGCAGCCCAGAACCTTGACGGAAGCGGTGCATCGGGATGCGATGGCCGCCTTTTGTCAGCAGCCCTCCGCCCTTCAGGCCGCTACTGCTTGCGGCTCAGGATATAGAAGGAGATGCCGCCAAACAGCAGGCTGGGTGCGATGGCCGCGAGGATGGGCGGGACCGCATAGACCAGGCTGACCGGGCCGAACACCCTGTCGCTCACATAGACCGCGAAGCCGGTCATGATCCCCATCAGCATCCGCGCCCCCATGCTCACCGAGCGCAGCGGGCCGAAGATGAAGGAGGAGGCGAGCAGTATCATGGCCACCACGGAGAGCGGTGAGAGCAGCTTGCGCCACATCTCCAGCTTGTAGCGTCCGGCATCCTGCTTGTTGGCATCCAGATAACCGATGTAGTCCCGCAGCCCCGAGATGGGCAGGTTCTCGGGATCGATGCTGACCACCCCGAGCTGCTTGGGAGTCAGCTCGGATTGCCAGGCCATCTGGGCATGCTCTTCGTCCTGGATCCGGGTGGGATCGTCAAACCGGGTGATGTGCACCTGCTTCAGCAGCCAGTGGTGATCCTCGAACACCCCCTCCTTCGCCTGCACCACGTCGATCAGGTTGCGGGACGGAGTAAAGCGGTAGAGGGTGATGCCGGTCAGGGCGCCATCGTTGCGCACCCCGTTGATGTTGACGAAGTTGTTGCCATCCCGTGCCCAGACCCCGTAGGCCGAGACCGTGAGCCGCCCTTCCGACATGGCCCCCGCCTTGATGTCATCCGCCATCCGCTTGGCGGCCGGTGCGACGTACTCTCCCATCAGCCCCACCAGCAGCATCAGGGGAATGGCGGTCTTGAGCGCCGCCATGACGATGCTGATCTTGGAGCGTCCCGCCGCCTGCATCACCACCAGCTCGGAGCTGGTCGCGAGCTGGCCCAGACCGATGAGGCCACCGAGCAGGGCCGCCAGGGGGAAGAAGAGCACCGCCTCCTTGGGCATGGAGAGCAGCACGTAGTAGAGGGCGTTGAGCATGTCGTAGTTGCCTTCCCCGACCGCCTTCAACTGCTCCACGTACTTGATGAGCGCGGCGAGCCCGACCAGGGTCAGCTCGCACAGCAGGATCGACATGAAGATGACCCTGCCTATGTATCTATCGAGAATGCCGAACATCAGCAGAGACTCCCAGGTTGCAGCATCACGCTGACTTTCTCTTGAACAATTGCCCTTTGACCCCGTTCCACCAGCTGGTGCCCTGCAGGTTGAGAGGCAACCCTATCAGCAGCAGATAGACCAGGGGCACCAGGAACATCCCGGGCCAGTGGGGCAGACGCCCGCTGTCGATGGCCGACCGGGCGGCGCTGAGCAGCAGGAAATAGGAGAGATAGAGCAGGATGGCCGGCAGCAGCTTGGCGTAACGCCCCTGACGGGGATTGACCCGCGCCATCGGCACCACCAGGAAGGTGAGCACCAGGATGGAGAGGGGCAGCGACAGGCGCCACTGCAGTTCGGCCATCAGCTGGTTGTCCTGGGTGCCGAGCAATGCCAGGGTCGGCTTGGCCGCCGCCTTGCGGTTGGATCGCTCCATCTCCTGCTGGCGGATCACCAGGCTGTATTCACGGAACTCCGAGACCTGGAACTGCTTGCCGGTGAAATGCCCCTCGTAGCGCGAACCATCCTTCAGGGTCAGCCACTGCAAGCCGTTGCTGTCGGCGGTCACCTGCCCCTCGTTGGCCACCACCACTGACGGGGTTGAGCCACCCTCGGCCCGTTGCAGCACGAAGATTTTCTGCAACTCCGACCCCTTGTCGTTCAGATCCTGGATGTAGGCCACCAGGCGCCCCTTGTCGAGCTCCATGAAGCGGCCGGCCTGCAGGAAAGAGATACCGGGATCGGCCTTGAACTCGTCGATCACCTGGTACTCCCGCTCCTTGGCCTGGGGGGCGACCCAGCCGGTGTTGAACGCCGCGACGGCGGCGGTCAGCAAAGCCAGCACCAGGGCGCTGCCCATGATGAAACGGTGACTGAAACCCACCGCGTGCATCACCGTCATCTCGCTTTCCGCGTACAAACGGCCGTGAGCAAACAGAATGGCTAAAAACAGACTGATAGGCAGCATCAACAACGCCATATTCGGCAGGTTGAGCAGCAGGAGGGTGGAGACCAGGCGAGTCGGCACCTCACCATCGGCGGCATCGCCAATGATCTGGATAAATTGCTGGCTGACGAAGATAAGCAGCAGCACGAACAGCACCGCCAGCTGGGTTTTCAGGGTCTCCCTGAACAAATATCGGAAAACGATCACAGTCATTCCCAAGTAAACTTGTGTTTTTAGTCGAATGCCTGAAAAATAGGGCCCTATATTGGATTTTTACCAGTTTGAACTGCGGAGCCTGTGACTGTTCGCTCCGCCTCTGATACCCCAACAAGCACCGCATTATTCAATAAATGGTGCCTTTTGTCTTTAGGATGTAGGAGATTCCATGGAGTTCAGTGTAAAGAGTGGCAGTCCTGAGAAGCAACGCAGTGCCTGCGTCGTGGTCGGCGTTTTTGAGCCCCGCCGCCTCTCTCCGGTTGCCGAACAGCTGGACAAGATCAGCGACGGCTACCTCAGCTCGCTGCTGCGCCGTGGCGACCTGGAAGGGAAACCGGGCCAGATGCTGCTGCTGCATCAAGTACCGGGCGTGCTCAGCGAGCGCGTACTGCTGGTCGGGTGCGGCAAGGAGCGCGAACTCGACGAGCGCCAGTACAAGCAGATCATCAACAAGACCATCACCACCCTGAACGAAACCGGCTCCATGGAAGCGGTCTGCTTCCTGACCGAGCTGCACGTCAAGGGTCGGGATACCTACTGGAAGGTGCGTCAGGCGGTGGAAACCACCAAGGCGGGCCTCTACAGCTTCGATCAGTTCAAGACCAACAAGGCCGAACCGCGCCGTCCGCTGCGCAAGCTGGTCTTCAACGTGCCGACGCGTCGGGAACTGACCATAGGCGAGCGCGCCATCAACCACGGCCTGGCCGTGGCGAAAGGGGTGCGCATCTGCCGCGACGTGGCGAACATGCCGCCCAACGTCTGCAATCCCGCCTACCTCGCCTCCCAGGCCCGCCGTCTGGCGGATGCCTATGACAACATCACCACCAGGGTGGTGGGGGAGCAGGAGATGGCCGAGCTCGGCATGAACTCCTACCTGGCAGTGGCCCGCGGCTCCGAGAACGAAGCCATGATGGCCATCATCGAGTACAAGGGCAACGCCGACGCCAAGCCCATCGTGCTGGTGGGCAAGGGGCTGACCTTCGACTCCGGCGGCATCTCCATCAAGCCGGCAGACGGCATGGACGAGATGAAGTACGACATGGGTGGCGCCGCCTCCGTGCTCGGCACCATGCACGCCCTGGCCCAGTTGCAGCTGCCCATCAACGTCATCGGCGTGCTGGCGGGCTGCGAGAACATGCCGGGGGGCAACGCCTACCGCCCCGGTGACATCCTCACTACCATGTCCGGCCAGACCGTCGAGGTGCTCAACACCGACGCCGAAGGCCGCCTGGTGTTGTGCGATGCCCTCACCTATGTGGACCGCTACGATCCCGAGACCGTGATCGACGTGGCGACCCTGACCGGTGCCTGCATCATCGCCCTTGGCCACCATACCTCTGGCCTCTTGGCGAACCACAACCCCCTGGCCCACGAGCTGCTCAACGCCTCCGAACAGGCCGGCGATCGCGCCTGGCGCCTGCCCCTGTTCGACGAGTATCAGGAGCAGCTGGAAAGCCCGTTCGCGGACATGGCCAACATCGGTGGCCGTCCGGCCGGTACCATCACCGCCGCCGCCTTCCTGTCGCGCTTCACCAAGAAATACAACTGGGCCCACCTGGATATCGCAGGGACCGCCTGGAAGAGCGGCAAGGAGAAGGGCTCCACCGGCCGTCCTGTGCCCCTGCTGACCCAGTTCCTGCTCAACCGGGCCGGCGTGGCGGACGTCGAAGACAAGGAGTGATCCCCTTCCCCATCGACTCGAAGAGCGATGCGAGAAGGCGTTACCCTGTATCACAAGGAAGAGGCCTGCCTCTTCCTTGTTTCATTGAGAGAATCCGGGAAGTCCGTGCCAGACGCGGCTCCCGAAGACGGCCAATCGCTGTCCGTCACAGCCAAACGGGACCGACCTGATGAGCCAAGTGACCTTTTACCTGATGAGCCAGCCCGATGATGCGGATGCCTCCGCCGTCGAGCGCCTCGCCTGCCAGCTTGCGGCCGATGGCTGGAGCGCAGGCCACCTCTATCTGCTGTGCGAGGACGAGGCCCAGGCCCTGCGTCTGGACGAGCTGTTGTGGCAGTTGCCGCCCGATCGCTTCGTGCCGCACCAGTTGCAGGGGGAGAGCGGTCAGGCCCCGGTGGAGATAGGCCATCAGCCGCCACGGCGGCGCTATGCCTGCCTCATCAACCTGGCCCGGCAGACACCTTTGTTTGCAGGACACTTCGCTCAAGTGGTAGATTTTGTCCCCACTGACGAAACGCAAAAGCAGCAAGCCCGCGAGCGCTACAAGCACTATCGCCAGGCGGGCCATACCCTCGAGATGAGGGATCAGCCCGTCCTTGCCGCACCGGATCCGGCGCAGCCCTGACTGTGCCACCCTCGATCCACGACGAATCAACACCAGACTCCATCCATCCAGAATACGGCGAGACCATGGAAAAGACTTTTAATCACAACGCCATCGAACAGGCGCTCTATCAGCACTGGGAAGCCCAGGGTTACTTCAAGCCCCACGGCGACACCAGCAAAGACTCCTTCTGCATCATGATCCCGCCGCCGAACGTCACCGGCAGCCTGCACATGGGCCACGCCTTCCAGCAGACCCTGATGGACACCCTGATCCGCTACAACCGCATGCAGGGCAAGAACACCCTGTGGCAGGCAGGTACCGACCACGCCGGTATCGCCACCCAGATGGTGGTTGAGCGCAAGATCGCCGCAGAAGAGGGCAAGACCCGCCACGATTACGGCCGGGAAGCCTTCATCGACAAGATCTGGCAGTGGAAGGAAGAGTCCGGCGGCACCATCACCCGTCAGATGCGCCGTCTGGGTGACTCCGTGGACTGGGAGCGCGAGCGCTTCACCATGGATGAGGGCCTCTCCGCCGCCGTCCAGGAAGTGTTCGTGCGCCTGTACGAAGACGGCCTGATGTACCGCGGCAAGCGTCTGGTGAACTGGGATCCCAAGCTCAACACCGCCATCTCCGACCTGGAAGTGGAAAACCGCGAGATCAAGGGCCACATGTGGCACCTTCGCTACCCGCTGGCCAACGGTGCCAAGACCGCCGAAGGCAAGGATTACCTGATCGTCGCCACCACCCGTCCGGAAACCATGCTGGGCGATACCGCCGTCGCGGTAAACCCGGAAGACCCGCGCTACAAGGCGCTGATCGGTCAGCACATCCTGCTGCCGCTGGTGAATCGTCTGATCCCCATCGTCGCCGACGAACACGCCGACATGGAGAAGGGTACCGGCTGCGTGAAGATCACCCCGGCCCACGACTTCAACGACAACGAAGTGGGCAAGCGCCACAACCTGCCGATGATCAACATCTTCACCCTGGACGCCCACGTGCGTGCCGAGGCCGAAGTGGTCGATACCAATGGCAACCCGAGCACCGCCTATGACGCCGCCCTGCCGACCGAGTTCGCCGGGATGGAGCGCTTCGCCGCCCGCAAGGCCATCGTCGCCAAGCTGGACGAGCTGGGCCTCCTGGCCGAGATCAAGGATCACGTGCTGCAACAGCCTTACGGCGATCGCGGCGGCGTGCCCATCGAGCCCATGCTGACCGACCAGTGGTACGTCCGCGTGGCCCCCATGGCCAAGACCGCCATCGAGGCGGTGGAAGATGGCCGCATCCAGTTCGTGCCGAAGCAGTACGAAAACATGTACTTCTCCTGGATGCGCGACATTCAGGACTGGTGCGTCTCCCGTCAGCTGTGGTGGGGTCACCGCATCCCGGCCTGGTATGACGATGCCGGCAACGTCTACGTGGGCCGCAACGAAGAGGAAGTGCGCGCCAAGCACAGCATCCCGGCCGTAACCGTACTGCGTCAGGACGAAGACGTGCTCGACACCTGGTTCAGCTCCGCCCTGTGGACCTTCTCCACTCTGGGCTGGCCGAACAACACCGAGGCACTCAAGACCTTCCACCCGACCGACGTGCTGATGAGCGGCTTCGACATCATCTTCTTCTGGATTGCCCGGATGATCATGATGACCATGCACTTCATCAAGGACGAAAACGGCCAGCCGCAAGTCCCGTTCAAGACCGTCTACATCACCGGTCTTATCCGTGACGAAGAGGGCCAGAAGATGTCCAAGTCCAAGGGCAACGTGCTGGACCCGCTCGACATGATCGACGGCATATCGCTGGAAGATCTGCTGGAGAAGCGCACCGGCAACATGATGCAGCCGCAGATGGCCGAGAAGATCGCCAAGCGTACCGCCAAGCAGTTCCCGGAAGGGATCGATGCCCACGGTACCGACGCCCTGCGCTTCACGCTGGCAGCGCTGGCCTCTACCGGTCGTGACATCAACTGGGACATGAAACGCCTGGACGGCTACAACAACTTCTGCAACAAGCTGTGGAACGCCTCCCGCTATGTGCTGATGAACACCGAAGATCAGGATTGCGGCTTCTCTTCGCAAGGGAATGGTGGCGAGATGCAGTTCAGCCTGGCGGATCGCTGGATCCAGTCCCAGCTGCAAGTGGCCATCCGTGACTTCCGCACCGCCCTCGATACCTACCGCTTCGACATCGCGGCAGGCGTGTTGTACGAATTTATCTGGAACCAGTTCTGTGACTGGTATCTGGAGCTGACCAAGCCGGTACTGACCAAGGGCTCCGAGGCCGAGCAGCGCGCTGCCCGCCACACCCTCGTCAGCGTCCTCGAGAACCTGTTGCGCCTGGCACACCCGATCATCCCGTTCATCACCGAGACCATCTGGAAATCGGTCGCCCCGCTGGCTGGCGTACACGCCGACACCATCATGATTCAGGCTTTCCCGGAGTTCGACGCCGCCAAGGTGGACGACGCCGCGATGGCGGATCAGGAGTGGGTGAAGGAGTTCATCGTCAGCATCCGCAACATCCGCGCCGAGATGAACGTGGCCCCGAGCGTGCCCCTCAACGTGCTGCTCCAGTGCGATGCCAAGGATGCCCAGCGCGCCGCTGACAACGAGGCCTTCCTCAAGTCGCTGGCCCGTCTGGAATCCATCCGCGTACTGGCGGCCGGTGAAACCGCCCCGCTGTCGGTGAAGAAGCTGATCGGTGCCACCGAGCTGATGATCCCGATGGCCGGTCTCATCGACAAGGAAGCCGAGCTGGCCCGTCTGGCCAAAGAGGTGGCCCGTCTGGTGGGCGAGTGCGGCCGCATCGAAGGCAAGCTCGGCAACGAAGCCTTCGTCGCCAAGGCGCCGGAAGCGGTCATCACCAAGGAGCGCGAGAAGCTGGAAGATTACCGTCTCCAGCTGACCAAGCTGGAAGCCCAACAGGCCGAGATCGCCGCGCTCTAAGCCACAGCGCAACATGACAAGCCCCCGTTTATCGGGCAATGCTGTTCAGATAAGCACTTTTTTGACTGATTATTCATAAATTGGATTTGAGTTGAGGGGGCAAGGCTGTGTCCAGTCGATCTTCCTCCAGCCTTTATCCAGCGGGGCTTGCAATAGAAAGAGGGAGGCATCATGCCTCCCTCGATTTTTTGTCCTGATACTACGTAGACTGGAACTCAAATTCTCTTAAGTGAACAGCATTGCCGTTTATCGGGGGCTTTTTCATGTCAGGGGTTCAGTTCTCCCTCTCCTGCCCCGCGGTTTTATCCCTCCCGCCGGGGCGATATTCAAAAATTCACGAGCCAAATCACCTCCTTTCACAAGCGCAGAGCCCGCAAATTCATTACACTGCCAGCGGTCTTTTCTATCGGGAGTGCTGCTGCAGTATGGAAATATTGATCCTGTTTGGATTGATTTTGCTCAATGGCGTCTTCGCCATGTCGGAAATCGCCATCGTGACGGCACGCAAGGCACGCCTCGCCAAAATGGCGAGCGAAGGGAGCCGCTCCGCCGCCATCGCCCTCAAGCTCGGGGAAGATCCGACCCATTTCCTCTCCGCCGTGCAGATCGGCATCACCAGCATCGGTCTGCTCAACGGTATCTATGGCGAGTCCCTGCTGGCCCAGCCCTTCGCTCTCTGGCTGCAGGAGTGGGGGCTCTCCCCCAAGAGCAGCAGCCTGCTCGCCACCGTCATCGTGGTCGTGCTGGTCACCTATCTCTCCATCGTGGTAGGGGAGCTCGTGCCCAAACGCCTCGGACAGCTCAGCGCCGAGCGCATCGCCTGTCTGGTAGCCCGCCCCATGCTCTGGCTGGCGACCCTGACCCGTCCCTTCGTCTGGTTGCTCTCCGCCTCCACCAACGCCAGCCTGCGGCTGCTGCGGGTCGATCAGCGCAGCAGCAACAACGTCACTCAGGAGGAGATCCACGCCATGCTGGTGGAGGGCTCCGAAGCGGGGGTGATCGAGGACCATGAGCACACTATGTTGCGCAACGTGTTCCGCCTCGACGAACGCAGCCTGGCCTCCCTGATGGTGCCGCGCAGCGACATCCGCTATCTGGACCTGTCACTGCCGCTGGAAGTGAACCTCCAACGTCTGGTGGAGTATCGCCACAGCTTCTTCCCTGTCTGTGACGGCAGCTTGTCGGATCTCGTCGGCATCCTCAACGTCAGCAAGGTGCTGCACGCCTACATCAAGGGAGAGCCCATCGATCTGGCGGCGCTGACCCAGGACGGCAGCCTGCTGCCGGAGACCCTCAACGGCCTGGAGCTGCTCAACCACTTCCGTACCCACTCCGAGCACATGGTGCTGGTGGTGGACGAATATGGCGAGCTGCAGGGGCTGGTCACCCAGCAGGATCTGCTGGAAACCCTGGCCGGCGACTTCCAGCAGGAAGATGGGGAGGACAACTGGGCCTTCCAGCGCGCCGACGGCAGCTGGCTGCTCGACGGCCTCATTCCGCTGCCAGAATTGAAGGACTGTCTGGAGCTGGTTCGTCTGCCGGAAGAAGAAAAACATCACTATCACACCCTTGGAGGGCTTATCATGCTGCTCCTTGGCCGCCTTCCCCAGACCGGAGACCTGGTCACCCTGGAACAGTGGCAACTGGAAATCGTGGATATGGACGGCCTGCGCATCGACAAGGTACTTGCCATGCCCTTGACCGACCAACCCAGCTAACCTGCGGAGTTTGCATGTATGGAGCAGTTTTACCACCTGGCTCACGCCTTTATGCATCAGGATCTGGCGACACTCTCTGATCCCAAGATGGTCTTCATGGTCTATGTCGTCCTGCTGACCTTCCTGGTGCTCGAGAATGGCTTTATCCCCACCGCCTTCCTGCCAGGGGATACCCTGCTGATCCTGACCGGCGTGCTGATCTATCAGGGGGTGTTGCCGATGGCGGTGGTCCCGCTGCTGATCATGGCGACCTTCGTCGGTACCTGGCTTGGCTACATGCAGGGGCGTTTCCTCGGCCACACCCGGATGTATCACAGGCTGATGTCCCACCTTGATGACAAGCACAAGGAGAAGGTGCACTACCTGCTCAACAAGTACGGCATCATCACCCTGATCACCGCCCGCTACATCGCCTTCGTGCGTACCGCCTACCCCTATATCGTCGGCGCCAACGAGATCCCCCAGGGGCGCTTCCTGGTGGTCAACCTGATCAGCTCCATCATGTGGATCTGCCCCCTGGTCGGGCTGGGTTACTACCTGAGCCACACCAAGCTGGCCGCGCAGTATGAGTCCCAATTTCTCAGCGTCATTCTCTACCTGCCGGTCGTGCTGCTGGTGGGCGGCCTCATCGCTCTGGTCTGGCGCTGGTGGAGCAGACGCAAGCCCGGCGTCTCCAGAGAGTGAGACAGACCACAGGGTCGCCCACAGGCGCAATGCTGTTCAGATAAGCACTTTTTTGACTGATTATTCATAAATTGGATTTGAGTTGAGGGGGCAAGGCTGTGTCCAGTCGATCTTCCTCCAGCCTTTATCCAGCGGGGCTTGCAATAGGAAGAGGGAGGCATCATGCCTCCCTCGCTTTTTTGTCCTGATACTACGTGGACTGGAACTCAAATTCTCTTAAGTGAACAGCATTGCGCCCACAGGCGGCCCTTTTTTTATGGAAAATAGTGGCGAATTCCCCCTGCTCGCTCTTGTAAAGCAGGGGCAAAAATGAGTGAATCTAGCGCCTTTTTTCGCTGTGGATGGAGTTGGTTGTATGGGGTGTTGGATTCGCGCAATCGCGCTGGTAGGTGGATTGATGGGACTGCTGGGTTCGCAGACAGCCCTGGCGACCCCCAACCCGGCCAAGCTGCAGCTCAAATCGGGCAGTGCCCTGGTGATGGACGTCAACACCGGCAAGACCCTGTATCAGAAAAACCCCACCCGGGTGCGCCCCATCGCCTCCCTCACCAAGCTGATGACGGCGCTGGTGGTGCTGGATGCCCGCCAGAACCTCAATCAGACCCTGACCATCGATCAGAACGACAGGGACAACATCAAGCACACCTATTCACGGGTGCGCATGGGCACCCAGGTCAGCCGCCGTGACGCCCTGCATCTGGCGCTGATGTCCTCCGAAAACCGCATGGCCTCGGCGCTTGCCCGCCACTACCCGGGGGGTCGCCAGGCCTTCATCCGCGCCATGAACAACAAGGCCAGACAGCTCGGCATGCGCAACACCCGCTACTATGACTCCACCGGTCTCTCGACCCGCAACGTCTCCACCGCCCAGGATCTGGCCAAGCTCCTCTCTGCGGCCTATCGACAGCTGCTGATCCGTGAATTCACCCAGGACACCAGCAGGGAGATGCGCTTTCACAAGCCGGCCTACAGCCTGATGTTCAACAATACCAACCCGCTGGTGAAGAACCCGGACTGGGATGTACGCCTCTCCAAGACAGGCTATACCGACGAAGCGGGCCGCTGCCTGCTGATGCGTGCCAAACCGGATCGTCAGGAGCTCGCCATCGTACTGCTCAACTCGGTGGGCAAACGCACCCCTGTCGGGGATGCCAACCGCATCCGCAAGTGGCTGAAAAGCTGATTCTCTCCACGAAGACATGAAAGGATGCCGCGGCATCCTTTTTTATTGCCAGCCAAACGCCTCAGCAGGCCGCCAGAGGGCGCCAGCCCCGCACAGCATAGATGCGCATGGTTCGTGCCCCCAGGTAGCCACAGGCACGACCACGGGATGCGTCAGCAGCCTGCCAGGCAAGACACGTGGAGAGTGGTGACCCGGGGGCACGTGCAGCAAGGGGGAACCGTCCCCCATGGGAGCGTCAGGGAGAAGGACACGAGAGAGACAACCCCATGATGGGGAGGAGGATATCGCCCATAAAAAAACAGCCCCGACTGACGTCGAGGCTGTCTGTATGGTGCGCCCGAGAGGATTCGAACCTCTGACCACCTGGTTCGTAGCCAGGTACTCTATCCAGCTGAGCTACGGGCGCTCATAAATTGTTGCACTGCTTGAAATATGGTGCGCCCGAGAGGATTCGAACCTCTGACCACCTGGTTCGTAGCCAGGTACTCTATCCAGCTGAGCTACGGGCGCG
>NZ_JAPCIQ010000014.1:36559-72801 GCF_027707405.1 Aeromonas sp. QDB68
AACTGGTGCGCCCGAGAGGATTCGAACCTCTGACCACCTGGTTCGTAGCCAGGTACTCTATCCAGCTGAGCTACGGGCGCAAAATGGCGGAGAAGGGGGGATTCGAACCCCCGATGCGGGTATAAGCCGCATACTCCCTTAGCAGGGGAGCGCCTTCAGCCTCTCGGCCACCTCTCCGTTTGCGGGGCTGATAATACTTCACAGGGATTTTTAGTCAAACACTTTTTTGGAGAAAACAGAGCGTTCGCTCAGCATTTGGCCAAAGAGTGGAATATTCAAGCAATATCGACACTTACCCAGTAGTTTCGCGCTCTGCAGGCCGATTTGCAGGCCCCTGAAAAACAAAAGGCGACATCCGGGATGTCGCCTTCAGGCAGCCATGAAATGGCTTAGAAATTCGGTTGGCCCGGGACTTTCTCGGCCTGTATCCGCATGTAGATCTCTTCGCGGTGTACGGAAACCTCTTTCGGTGCATTCACACCGATACGAACCTGGTTCCCTTTTACGCCCAGTACGGTAACGGTTACTTCGTCACCAATCATCAGGGTTTCCCCTACACGACGAGTCAAAATAAGCATTCGCTTGCTCCTGTATCCTGTTTTGTATTTATATCGATATGCGCCATTATCTTACAAAGATACCGATATGGTAAATGGTTGAAACTAAATCAATCAGGGATTGTTTCCCAAGGGCTGCTCATGAGGCTCTTGATCCAACCCGAACGCCGAGTGCAACGAACGCACGGCCAGCTCCAGGTACTTCTCGTCAATCACCACGGATATCTTGATTTCAGAGGTGGAGATCAGCTGCATGTTGATCCCTTCCTCACCCAATACCTTGAACATGGTGCGCGCTACACCAGGATGATTCCACATGCCGACCCCGACGATGGAGACCTTGGCGATCTCTCCGTTGCCCTGCACGCAGGCGGCCCCCAGCTCGCTGGCGGTCTCCTCCAGCAAGGCGCGGGCCCGGCGATAATCATCGCGATTCACCGTGAAGGTGAAGTCGGCGGTACCATCCCCCATGGTGTTCTGCACTATCATGTCGACATCTATGTTGGCGTCGCTGATCGGATTCAGGATCTGCGCGGCCACGGTCGGCCTGTCCGGCACACCCAGAATGGTCAGGCTGGCCTCGTTGCGATTGAACGCAATGCCGGATACCAGGGGTGCTTCCATCCTCTCACCTCCATATGTGATTAAGGTTCCCTCTCCGTCGACGAAACTCGACAGCACCCTTAGCGGCACGCGGTACTTGCCCGCGAACTCGACCGAACGGATCTGCAGCACCTTGGCTCCGAGACTCGCCATCTCGAGCATCTCCTCGAAGGTGATGGTATCGAGGCGACGCGCCTTGGGCTCGATGCGCGGATCCGTGGTATACACCCCGTCCACATCGGTAAAGATCTGGCACTCATCTGCCTTGATGGCCGCAGCCACGGCCACCGCGGTGGTATCCGAACCCCCTCGGCCCAGGGTAGTGATGGCATTATGCTCATCGCGCCCCTGGAAACCGGCAATCACCACCACCTTGCCGGCACCGAGTGCGGCTCCCACCTGCTCGGTGTCGATACGGGTGATGCGCGCCTTGCCATAGGCGGAGTCGGTGTGGATGCGGACCTGATCACCGGTCATCGAGACTGCGGGGCAACCGCGCTTGTTGAGCGCAATCGCCAGCAGTGCAATGGTGACCTGCTCACCGGTGGAGATCAGCACATCCATCTCGCGCCGGTTGGCATCCTGGTCCAGCTGCTGGGCCATGCCCAGCAACCGGTTGGTTTCGCCCGACATGGCGGAGACCACCACCACCACGTCATGTCCCTGGGCACGGGTCAGTTGAACCCGCTCAGCAACTGCCTCGATCCGCTCCAGCGTGCCGACCGAGGTGCCACCGTACTTCTGTACATAGAGTGCCACAGATCACCTCGCCCGCTTACAGGCGCTCTTCCAGCCAGGAGTGAACGGATTGCAGCGCCGCCGGCACCGCCTCAGGCTGGGTACCACCCGCCTGTGCCATGTCGGGACGACCACCGCCCTTGCCACCCACCTGCTGGGCCACCAGATTGACCAGCTCACCAGCTTTGACCTTACCGGTCAGGTCATTGGTCACGCCCGCGATCAGGTTGACCTTGCCATCACTGCTGGTTGCCAGCAGCACGACACCGGATTTCATCTGGTTCTTCAGCTCGTCCAGCATGCCGCGCAGGGATTTGGGGTCGACCCCTTCCAGGGCGGCAACCAGCACCTTCTGGCCATTGATGTCGATGACCTGACTCAGCAGGTCGTTACCCGCCTGCGCCGCCAGCTTGGCTTTGAGCTGTTCCAGCTCGCGCTCCATCATCTTGGCCTTGTCCAGTACCTGGCGCACCTTGTCGGCGATGGAAAACTGATCGCCCTTCACCAGCGCGGCGGCCTCTTCGATCTTTTCACCCAGCTGGTGCATCAGATCGATGGCGCTCTTGCCGGTGACCGCTTCGATACGACGCACGCCAGCCGCGATGCCGCTCTCGGCAATGATCTTGAAGAAGCCGATGTCACCGGTGCGCTTGGCGTGAGTACCGCCGCACAGCTCGGTGGAGTAGTCGCCCATGCGTACCACACGCACATCGTCTTCATATTTCTCGCCAAACAGCGCCATGGCACCGGCTGACTTGGCCTCTTCCAGCCCCATCAGCTGGGTGGCCACCTCGTGGTTGGCACGGATCTGGGCGTTGACGAGCTCCTCGATCCGGCGAATGGTCGCCATGGTCAGCCCTTCGAAGTGGGAGAAGTCGAAGCGCATGCGCTCGGCGCCCACCAGGGATCCTTTCTGGGTCACGTGCTCACCCAGCGCCTGGCGCAAGGCCGCGTGCAGCAGGTGAGTCACGGAGTGGTTAAGGGCGATGGCCTGACGACGGTCGCCATCGACCACGGCCTCGACCTCGGCTCCCTTCTCCAGGGTACCCAGTTCCAGATAGCCCTTGTGGATGATCGCCTTGCCCGCTTTCTGGGTGTCGGTGACGGAGAAGATGCCGTCATCCACCTTGAGGATGCCGCTGTCACCCACCTGACCGCCGGACTCCGCATAGAAGGGGGTCTCCGCCAGCACGATCACGGCCTCTTCACCAGCGATGAGGCCATTGACCTCGACACCATCCTTGTAGATACCGACCACCTGAGTGTTCTGGCTCAGCTGTTTGTAACCGGTAAAGGGGGTCTCGAAATCGAGCTTCAGCACGTCGTTGTAGTTCACGCCGAAACTGGAAGCCTCTTTCGCGCGGGCGCGCTGCTTCTCCATCTCGGCCTTGAAGCCCTCTTCGTCGATGCCGATCTCGCGCTCGCGCACCACATCGGCGGTCAGGTCGGCCGGGAAGCCGTAAGTGTCATAGAGCTTGAACACCACTTCACCCGGGATCACCTTGGCATCACCGAGGTTGGCCAGGGCGTCTTCCAGCAGCAGCAGACCTCTGTCCAGCGTGCGGACGAACTGCTCCTCCTCGATGCGCAACACTGGCTCGACCAGCGGCAGCTGGGCGATCAGTTCCGCCGCCACATCCTTCATCTGCACGGCCAGCTCGGCAGCCAGCTTGTAGAAGAAGACGTCGGTAGCACCCAGCTTGCGGCCGTGACGCACGGCGCGGCGGATGATGCGGCGCAGCACGTAGCCGCGACCTTCATTGGAGGGCATGACACCGTCAGCCACCAGGAAGGCGCAGGAACGGATGTGGTCCGCGATGACGCGCAGGGACTGGTTGCTCAGATCCGTGGTGCCGACAATCTCGGCCGCCTTCTTGATCAACGCCTGGAAGATGTCGATCTCATAGTTGGAGTGCACCCCCTGCATGATGGCGGAGATACGCTCCAGACCCATGCCGGTATCCACGGACGGACGGGGCAGCGGCTCCATGGTGCCGTCAGCCTGACGGTTGAACTGCATGAAGACCACGTTCCAGATCTCGATGAAGCGGTCGCCATCCTCTTCCGGTGAACCGGGAGGGCCACCCCAGATGTGATCGCCGTGGTCGTAGAAGATCTCGGTGCAGGGACCGCATGGGCCGGTATCGCCCATGGCCCAGAAGTTGTCGGATGCATAAGGAGCACCCTTGTTGTCACCGATGCGCACGATGCGATCGGCCGGCACGCCGACCTCTTTTTCCCAGATGTCGAAGGCTTCGTCATCAGTCGCGTAGACGGTCACCAGCAGGCGCTCTTTGGGCAGCTTGAGGGTACCGGTCAGGAATTCCCATGCAAACCGGATGGCGTCCTGTTTGAAGTAGTCACCGAAGCTGAAGTTGCCCAGCATCTCGAAGAAGGTATGGTGACGGGCGGTATAGCCGACGTTTTCCAGGTCATTGTGCTTGCCGCCAGCCCGCACGCAACGCTGGGCCGTGGTGGCACGGTGATAGGCACGCTTGTCGGCGCCAAGGAACACGTCCTTGAACTGGTTCATCCCTGCGTTGGTGAACAGCAGGGTCGGATCGTTGTGCGGTACCAGCGAGCTGGAAGAGACAACCTGGTGTCCCTGGGTGCGGAAATACTCGAGAAACGCAGCGCGAATCTCTGACGTGGACATGTACATGGAAAATCCTGCTTGATTCGAATACGGACTTTTAACCGCATTAATGTAAGTTTTCTGCAGGGTAAAGTAAAACGTGGGGACCCTTGGCGGGTGAAATAGCCCCCAAGGGGCCAGCGTTTGGCAGCAGCACCCGCAAGCACGTCGCAACAGGGGGGCTTCGGGATGCCTCGCTCGACCACAGGGCCACCATCGACAGACCCGGCGAAGGGCTGATATTCCCCACCAGCCGCACCGCACACCAAGGGAAATCCTGCCCATAGGTCCAACCTCGGCGCGCCACTATTGCTCACCTTGCATGGCTGAGAGGGCGTAACGGGCTTGCTCCTGGGTAAAACCACGCCCCATCAGATATTTGAGCCACTTCAGGCGCAGTTTGAAGTCGGCAAAGTCGGTCGCCTTTGCCCGACGCGACAACAACGCAAGCGCCAGTTCGAACCAGTCGAGCTCGGGTTGATCCAGGGCCGCCTCGATCTGGGTGTCATCCAGCCCCTTGCGACGCAGGTCGAAGCGGATCCTGAGCGGACCATGGCCTTTGGCCGCACCGGCCCGCACCGCCATGGCACCGTAACGATCGTCATTGACCCAGCCATAGCCACGGCAATGGTCGAGTACAACGGCGACCACCTCCTCCTCGAATCCCTTCTGACGCAGGCGTCTGGCCAGCTCGGATTCAGCACTTTCGCGGCGGGCAAGACTGCGCATGGCAAAGGCGCGGGCGGCGGCGACCTGCTCTTCAAAGGTCAATTCGACGGGCTCGCCCGGCTCGTTCACTGATTCATCCACCATAAACAACAAGGCCGGGTATCAACCCCAATGCTGTTCACTTAAGAGAATTTGAGTTCCAGTCCACGTAGTATCAGGGCTAAAAAATGAGGGAGGCATGATGCCTCCCTCTTTCTATTGCAAGCCACGCTGGATAAAGGCTGAAGGAACATCGACTGGAAACAGCCTTGCTCCCCCAACTCAAGTCGCATTTATGAATAATTAGTCAAAAATGTGCTTATCTGAACAGCATTGCGGGTATCAACCCGGCCTTTCCTCATTCCTTATTCGAACTCTTGTTCGTTTTCGGCTTCAAACTCGGCGTATTCGGCAGCCGTGGCCTTCTCCTCCACCGGCGCGGCGCCGGAGAGCAGCAGCTCGCGCAGCTTCACTTCCACCTCGGCAGCCAGTGCCTTGTTTTCGGAGAAGAGCTTCATCACGTTGGCTTTACCCTGGCCGATCTTCTCGCCGTTGTAGCTGTACCAGGCACCCGCCTTGTCGATCAGCTTGTGCTTGACGCCCAGGTCCACCAGCTCGCCCTCCTTGGAGATGCCGGCACCATAGAAGATCTGGAATTCAGCCTGCTTGAAGGGTGGCGCCACCTTGTTCTTCACTACCTTGACGCGGGTCTCGTTACCGACCACTTCGTCACCCTCCTTGATGGCGCCGGTACGACGGATGTCCAGGCGCACGGAAGCGTAGAACTTCAAAGCGTTACCACCGGTGGTGGTCTCCGGGCTGCCGAACATGACACCGATCTTCATCCGGATCTGGTTGATGAAGATGCACAGGCAGTTGGCGTTCTTGATGTTGGCGGTCAATTTACGCAGCGCCTGCGACATCAGACGAGCCTGCAGGCCGACGTGGGAGTCACCCATCTCCCCTTCGATTTCCGCTTTCGGGGTCAAGGCCGCCACGGAGTCGACGATGATGACGTCGACGGCATTGGAGCGCACCAGCATGTCGCAAATCTCCAGTGCCTGTTCACCGGTATCCGGCTGGGAGATGAGCAGGTCGTCGACGTTGACGCCCAGCTTGGCGGCATAGATAGGATCCAGTGCGTGCTCCGCATCGACGAAGGCACAGGTCTTGCCCTTCTTCTGGGCTTCGGCGATCACCTGCAGGGTCAGCGTAGTTTTACCGGACGATTCCGGACCGTAGATCTCGACGATACGACCGCACGGCAGACCACCGATCCCCAGCGCCACGTCCAGAGAGAGGGAGCCGGTGGAGATGGCTTCGATATCCATGGTCTTGCTGTCGCCCAGACGCATGATGGAGCCTTTGCCAAACTGCTTTTCGATCTGGCCCAGCGCAGCCGCCAGTGCCTTCTGTTTGTTCTGATCCATGCCAATCTCCGCTGGGAATCGTGAGTAAGAAGTGAAGTTGGGCTAAGTATACTGTTTATGTATACAGTATCAAGCCCAATTTATTTGAGCAGTGCCAGGAGTCCGGACAAGGCCTGTCTGACCGCCTGCTGGCGCACCTGATGGCGATCCCCATCGAAACGTGCGAGCAGGGAGTGGTGACGACCGGTACGATCTGCCCAGGCAAACCAGACAGTGCCGACCGGTTTCTCCTCGCTGCCACCACCAGGCCCGGCGATACCGCTGATGGCCACGCAGATACCCGCATCGGAGCGAGCCAGGCAGCCCCGGGTCATCTCCAGCACCACGGGTTCGCTGACGGCGCCGTGGCGCAACAGGCTGTCGATGCTAACGCCGAGCATCTGCTGTTTGGCTTCGTTGGTGTAGGTCACGAAACCGCGATCGAACCAGGCAGAGCTGCCGGCAGTATCCGTGATGGCAGTGGCAACCCCGCCGCCGGTACAGGATTCCGCCGTGGCGGCCAGCCAGCCTCTGGCCAGCAGTGCCTCGCCCAGTTCCCGGGATAAGCGGGAGATCTCTGCTTCAAGTCCCATCATCGCGTCCTCTTCCGGCCTCTTCCAGGCGAAATATGGCGCTCATTATGCAGTTGCCCCGCTCCTCGGGCAACCGACCCCGGGGCCACTGCGTCAGCAAGTTGTCGTCGCTTAAGCTCCAGTACATGGCTGCTCGTTATCATGTTCCAACACCGCCATGCATGCGGTTTCCATCCCATCAGACCAAGGAGAAAGCCGGATGATGCATCCGTTCAACGTCGCCATGACAGCCCTCGCAATGTGTATCGCCACCCATGCCTTTGCCACCGAGGGCACCGCCGAGCTGCAGAGCGAGACCACCCTGGCCCAGGAGCTGAACCTCTCCAGCGCCCAGGTGGAGCAGATCAAAGGGCTGCGCGAGCAGGCCACCAGGGAGCTGGGCTCAATCAAGCTCGATGCCATCGGCCAGGACGTCATCGTCAACATGATCAAGTCCGGCAAATGGGATGAAGTGGCGGCGAGGAAGCAGTTGCAGACCATCAGCGACGTACAGGCCGAGGCCCGCTACCATCGCGCCCACTACCTCTTCGAGGTGAGCCGGGTGCTGACGCCCGAGCAGAAAGCCAAGCTGCACGAGATGCTGAGCGGCGGCGAAGCCATGTACTGAGGGCGACACTCTCCCCGTCTCTCCCATCCCCGCATCCGTGCGGGGATGCTATTTCTCCTCCCCCATGCCTCTTTTCGGCCAGGCTCCCCCCAGACCACTCTAGTCAGCATCATCCGGATGCACAGATCCGCGACGGGATGCCGGCTTTGCCTCCAAGACGGAGATTCCTCCTCACCATCTTGCCTCGAGCATGTAGAATGGCCCCCAGATTCAGACCCATGACGGCAGACGTTTGCCCGCAAGAGCACCTTCTGGAATAGCACATGACAGCACAATACCAAGCGCCAGGCGCCAACTTGAGCGCCCACACCCCCATGATGCATAGGTAACTCACCATTGATTTAAAAGTAATTATTTTTCTATTCGAAGCAAAAACCACGCTTTAGCCTACGTTTAAAAATACCATAGAGAAGCCATAACTTTTGGGGAACGTATATTCACCATCTCTAAATCACCCTCATCATCCAGCTCATGACTGACCAAACATCCCCGCCTCCACAACGCTAAAAATTTTCAAACCTATATCACCCCTGTGGATCGCCGTAAGAACTGTTCTTCCGGCGCGTGATTTTCATGTTCACAGGAGGCTCTATGGCTCATCTCGTCGAATCGATGGCGTATGTCGGTGATACGCCCTGGCATGGTCTGGGCAATCGTCTGAGCGCCCATCAACCGTTGCAAACCTGGCTGGTTGAAGCCGGGATGGATTGGCATATCGCGCAAAGTGATGTGCTGTTTAATGTCGCTCCGGATGGCCTGCATATCCGACCCCATACGGATGCCAAGGTGCTGTACCGCTCCGATACGCTGGCGCCATTGTCGGTGGTGTCAAACCGCTACAAGGTGGTTCAGCCGGATGAGGTACTGGGGTTTTACAAGGATTTGGTCAAGGCCGGAGGGTTTGAGCTGGAGACGGCGGGGGTTTTGAAGGGCGGGCGCAAGCTGTGGGCCTTGGCGCGTACCGGTCAAGAGTCAGCATTGCGCGGCGGGGATAAAGTGAAGGCTTATCTGCTGCTGGCGACCAGCTGCGATGGCTCGCTGTGTACCACGGCGCAGTTCACTTCCGTAAGAGTGGTGTGCAACAACACCCTGCAGATGGCAACCGGTGACAGCAAGGGCGCCGTCAAGGTACCCCACTCCACGCAGTTCGATGCGGCAGCGGTGAAGAATGCGCTCGGTCTAGGGCTGTCCAGTTGGGACAGCTTTATGCGCTCGTTGAAGGAGTTGAGTCAGCGGCCGGTGTCGCGAACCGAGGCCGATGCCTATTTCCGCACCGTACTGGGTGAGCCGTTGACCGATGATGGTAATCCGTCAGCGCTGGAGCCTTCCCGCACGCTGCAGCAGATTCTGAGTCTGTATCAGGGCACTGGGCTGGGTTCGACGCTCTCGTCCAGTCGCAATACCGCCTGGGGCTTGGTCAATGCCATGACCGAGTTTGTCGACCATCGACGGCGGGCGCGCAATCAGGATTACCGGTTGGATTCCGCCTGGTTCGGGCAAGGCGCTCAGCTTAAGCAACAGGCCATGACCCAGGCGCTGGCGTTACTGCAGTAGTCCTCTCTGGGTTTCATCTTCTACCCGCATTTCTACCCGCATCTTGAATCTCCCCTTCCCTCTTATCGCCCCGGCAGGCTTCGGCTTGTCGGGGCGTTTTGTTTTGGAGTCCGTTATGAAACAACAACGCTATGGTCGGGCTATCCGTCTGGCTTCTACCGTCGGTTTATCGCGTGAAGAATGGCTGACTATCCGCCAGCAAGGCATTGGTTCGTCTGATGCCGCGGTGGCCGTGGGGCTGTCCCCGTACAAGAGTGCCCTGAGCCTGTGGTTGGAGAAGACAGGGCGCAAGCAGCCCGAGGACTTGTCCAGCAAAGAAGCTGTGCTGTGGGGTGCGGTTCTGGAGCCGGTATTAGCCTCGGTCTATGCCGAGCGCACCGGCCGTAAAGTACGCCGCGTGAATGCCGTACTGCAGCATCCGGAGTTTCCCTATCTGCTGGCCAATCTCGACCGCGAGGTGATTGGCCTGCCGGAGGGGACCGGCATCCTCGAAATCAAGACTGCCAGTTACCACTCAGCCCCTCAGTGGGAAGAGGGTGTACCCGTAGCCTATCAGTGTCAGGTGTTGCACCAGTTGGCGGTGACCGGGCTCGCCTGGGCCGATGTCGCCGTGCTGATTGGTGGGCAGGATTTCCGGATTTATCACATCGAGCGCGATGAAGACAAGATGGCTGACTTACTTGAGCGTGAGGCCGCGTTCTGGCGCTGTGTCACTGAGGACGAGCAACCCGAGCCCGATGGCTCGAGTGATGCTGGTTCTGCGCTGCAATGGCTCTACCCGCAGGACAATGGCCTGTCGGTGGATTTCACCGACTCGGCCGAGTTCTGTCAGTTGTTTGCCGACTTGCTGAAACTGCGCGACATCAAGGAGCAGACCGAAGCTCAGGAGTCCCAGCTCAAGCAGCGGGTACAGAATGCCCTGGGGGATGCCACCACGGCGCTGTTCACGGGTGGCAAGGTGACCTGGAAGAAAAGCAAAGACCGGATTGCGCCGGATATCGACCGACTCAGTACCGAACACCCGGAAATCGTACAGCAGTACAGCAAGCCGGTTGCGGGGAGTCGGCGCTTTGTCATTCAGACCGACAGGAAGAGCGCATCATGATTAAAGGACTGGCGATTACCCCACCGGTGATTGGCCGCATCAGCATTGGCCATCTGGTGCAGAAGGGAGAGAAATGGGTACCGGAGAAGGATGACAGCTTCACCCTGACCACTCAGGTACAGGGCCGCAATGGCTGGGTTCTGCATCCCCTGCATCAGCAGTACAGCGAGCAGGCGGCTAACGGCAAGCTCCGAGCCATCCCGGTACGGTTGCTGTTCAATGATTCCGAGCTGAACTTGCGTGCCGAGTACAGCGCGTTTGACCGCAGCAGCGGCCGACCGGTATGTGTCGGCAATGGTGATACGGCGCGACGGGTCACCGCTGAAGGGTTGGAGGAGATGGCCTGCCCTGGCCCTGACCGCTGCCCATTTGCCAAGCAGGCCGGTTGCAAGCTCTACGGCCGACTGAACGTGCAAATTGACGGTCAGCAAGATGAGCTGGGCAGCTTTATCTTTCGCACCACCGGTTACAACTCGGTGCGCACCCTGGCGGCACGACTGCGCTACTTCGAGGCAGTGAGCGGCCAGGCCACTCGCTACCTGCCGCTGCTGCTGCGCCTGCGCGCCAAGAGCACCACGCTATCGTACCGCACGCCGGTCTACTACGTGGATTTGACGCTGCGCGATGACAGCACCTTGGCGCAGAGCGTTCAAGCCGCACGGCAGGAAGCCGAGCGCCAACAAGAAGCCGGGGTCGATACCGAAGCGCTGGAAGCCATGGCTCGAGTGCTGCTGGGCAATGGTCAGTTCGAGGAAACCGAGGAAGATATTCCGCAGATGCTGGAGGAGTTCTACCCCGAGGCAGAAACGGAGAATCCACCGGCTCAAACCAGCGACATAGCATCGCCTGCAACTGCGGCGGTTAAACCCAAAGCCACCACGCCCATCCGTCAGTCCCGACTGACCAGCAAGCTGGGCTCCGCTTCACCGACCAGCAATCAACTACCCAGTACCACAACCACCGCCTCGCACGGCTAACACCACACCCATCACGCAACGGCATACACGGCTCAAGGGCTCCCCAGACACGGGAGACCTTGGGCCGTTTTCTATTTATTGAATTGAAGGAGAACCATCATGCAAGCAGGTGACCACCTGGTTTCCCCGCGTCCGGGGTTTACCCATCACGGGCTCTATGTCGGAAATAACGAAGTCATCCACTACGCCGGTTACTCATCCGGCGAGGAGTCCGGACAAGTGGTACTGACCTCGCTGGACGTATTCCGCAACGGCCATCCTTGCCGCGTAGTCAATCACAGCCTACGCCGCTACTCCCCCGAGCAGAGCGTCGAGCGTGCCTGGTCACGACTGGGTGAGGCGCATTACAGCGCCCTGCTCAACAACTGCGAGCACTTCGTGACCTGGTGCATTCAGGGCTTTCACTACAGTGAGCAGGTACAAAGGCTGGTAGAAACCGGGCTTACCATCGGCAGTCAGGTGCTCCCACGACTGCCAGTTATCCCGATGGAAACCATGGCCGTGGCCCATCCACTGCGCGAGACCGCGATAGCGACTGCAGTCACAACGACCTTACCTACCGCCTCACAGACCGCAGCGATTGTTGCGGGCGGATTGACCCTGGCGAGCGCTGCTCCATTAGCCGTTCCGATAGCGGTAGCCGGAACCGCGCTATGCGGCGCCAAGAAACTCTTCGACTGGCTGACCGACTAACCCCAGAATACTCAGGAGATGACCATGGCAATTCCCTTTCAAGCGGAAGGCCAACTGCTGCCCGTCAGCCCCTGGCTGAAATCCCAACTAGCCGAGATGGTGAGCGAGCAATGCATCAATCTGGAGCCGCTGACGGCGCTCACCTTTCGCTTCAATGACCCAAACTATTCGGCCACCCAAGGCGGCTATCACCCGGTGGAAATCCGGCTGGTGCGCGGCCTCAACGGCTGGCTGTTCGATACCATCACCGACTTTAGCTACCAAGGCTATGGCGATTGGGCCGAACTCGACAAGGAGCTGGATTTTGATTTTCTAAGTCCCGAGTTCACCCACATCTATCTGGGCGTGCTGGAGCATAGTGACGCCATCGAGCTGTACCAGCTTTGGGAGCTCAACTTCCAGAGCTACTACCAAAGCAACGCCTTCCAGACCTCGCTCACCACAGCCTGATTCGCACAACAGTCACGCCACCTCCAGCCTGGAGCAGGAGGTGGTGTTTTCTATGGAGAACTCACCATGAGACACAACAAATTCAAAGCTGGAGAAACCCAAGGCACCTATGTCCTCACCGAACCAGCCACCGTTGAGGACATTCTGAATATGGCCAACCGACTGGCCCGCGCTCGGGTGACCAAGGGCCAAGCGCTCACCTCACCGAATCTCACCTACGGTTGCCTGCAGACCTTGCTGCAGGGCTATGAGCGTGAGGTATTCGCCATTCTGTTCCTGGATAGTCAGCATCGCGTCATCAAGTTCGAGGAGTTGTTCCAAGGCACACTGGATGCCGCTTCGGTCTATCCGCGAGAAGTCGTCAAGGCAGCACTGGCCTGCAATGCGGCAGCAGTGATCCTGGCACATAACCATCCATCCGGATTGCCTGAGCCGAGTCGAGCAGATCGGGCACTCACCGAACGGCTACAAGCCGCACTCGCTATTGTCGAGATCCGCGTTCTAGATCACCTAGTCATAGGCACAGAAGGTAGAGTTTCGATGGCAGAAAGAGGCTGGTTATAACGGATTAAATACAACACAGAGAAAAACCGCAGGCTATCCAGTAAAAATACCGAAATATCAATTAATTAAGGAATTAACCAGAACTGATATCATGCCTTTGACGTGGTTCAAAGAGATCGATTCGATGGGGAAAAAACGACGACATCGTCATAGGTCGCCAGTCATGTACACGACTACAACATGGCGTCCAAGACATGCAGCTCGCTCACTCAATCAGATAATAAAAGTGGTGGCAAAAATTCATCATACTTGGCAACGTCATGTCCACGTTGATGAGGAAGAGTATGATGACGCTGCTTTTGGCTAATAACATCATGTCGATCAGCCAATAACATCATGCCGATCACCATTTTTCTACCCGCAGGAACTGCGTCTTTCTTTTACTCTGCCTGATCGGCATCGGTCAAGTTGATGCCCTGTTTTCGCATCGACTCACCTGTCAAACCTACTCGTACCGCTCTGTGGATCAGCCGGTCCAGGATCGCTTCTGCGAATGTGGCCTCTCCGATCATCCCATACCATTTCTCTACCGGCAGTTGGCTCGCAACCACTGTCGAGACCCTCCCGTAACGGGTATCGATGATCTCCAGCAAATTACTGCGCTCGGCCGCATCCAGCATCTCCATGCCCCAGTCATCCAGGATCAGCAAGCCCACATTATTCACCTGCTCCAGCAGCTTCGGATAACTGCCATCCGCCTGCGCCAGTCTCATCTCTTCCAGCAGGGTTTTCAGCCGGTAGTAGCGCACCGCTACGCCTTGCCGGATAAAATAGCGGCCCAACGCACAGGCCAGGTAACTCTTCCCACAGCCTGCCGCCCCCGTCAGCAGCAGGTTTTGCTGATGAGCCAGCCACTGCCCTTCCAGTAGCTGGCGGATCTGCGCTTTGCTTATTCCCCGGCTGGCACGGTAGTCCAGCTGCTCAATTTGACCGGACAATCGAAACCGCGCTTGCTTCTCCAACCGGTTAACTTTGCGCTGCTCCCGTTGCACCAGCTCATGACTCAGCAGCAGTTGCAGCCGCTCTTCAAAGCTCATGTCCTGATACAACGCGCTCTGTGTCTGTTGCTGACTCAGCGCCTGTTTCACACCGCCCAGACGCAGGGTGCTCAGTTGTTCATCGAGATGTAATTGCATGCTCTTTTCCTTGTTGAGTGATGGATTAGTGGAAGTAGTGTTCGCCGTGGACATTGTCATGATGGATGTCTTGCAACGGATCCTGGCGTGAGGTGGCAACTGGTTGTTGTTCCAGCCCGTGTTTGAGCATGTTGCGGATGTGGTGCAGCCGGTTGGCGCCGGTCAGATAGCCACGTAGACAGGCGGCCTCCAGCCGCGCCTTGCCATACTTTTTGCTCTGTCCCAGCAGGGCCTGACAAGGTCGCACGGCTTGGGCCGGATGCGCTGCCTGGCGGATAAAACTATCCACCCAATGCGTGGTATAGGGCCCGATGGACGCGGCCCAGCTCAGTAGGCGTTCAGGTGAGCACTCCAGCAGTGCCTGGTGATGCGCTGGCATATGGGCGGGCAGACTGCTGTGCTGGCCTTTGCGATGACTGCGTGGGTGCTGAGCGACGACCTTACCCGCGTGATACAGGGTGACCGTACGCTCCGCCAGATGGGCTTCCAGCCGCTTGCCCTGCAAGGCATAAGGGACCGAGTAATAGTGCTTCTCCAGGTCGACGTGGTAATCCTTGCCGACCAGCACCGACACCACTTTGGTGTACTGGTAGGGGTACGCTGGCAAGGGCTTGAGTGCTGGCGCATCGAGCTCGGCAAACATGGATGCGCGGCAACCGGGCAGCTTCTGGAAGGGTTTCTCATTGAGCCGGGTCAGTAACCCGGATATCCGTTGGTTAAGCTGAGCCAGGCTATGGAAGGTCTCATGGCGCAGTACCGCCAGGATCCAGCGGGTGACGATCTGTACCCCCACCTCGGCCTTGGATTTATCTTTCGGCTTGCGCGGCCTGGCGGGCATGATCGCTGTGCCGAAGTGAGCGGCCAGCATCTGGTAGGTGGGATTGAGATCCGGGTCAGTATTGCGTGCCACGCTGACCGCACTCTTCAAGCAATCAGGCACCACCAGTTGCGGGACGCCGCCGAAAAACTCAAAGGCCCGCTTGTGGCTCATCACCCAATCCTCAAGCTGTTGGGAGCGGGTGGCTTCAGCAAAGGTGTAGTTGGAGGCCCCGAGCACCGCGACGAAGACCTGGGCCCGATAGAGGATCTCACCGGTATGAGGATCCACGATGGGCATGGTCTGGCCACAGTAATCGACAAAGAGTTTTTCGCCCGCGATATGGGTCTGGCGCATCGACGGTTGCAGCACCGATGCCCACTCCTTATAGAGCCGACAGAAATGGTTGTAGCTGTAGTGGGCACCGTTATTGCGCTCGGCATACTCCTGCCACAGTAGCTCCAGCGTTACCCCTTTTTGACCGGGCTGTTTGAGCTCCTGATGGAGCACGGCCCAGTCAGGGAGCGGTTTGTGGCGGGTTTTGGACACCGCGCGGGTGCTGAGGAAGGCACGCTCCAGGGTGACATCATCCCAGCGCTCACAGAGCGGCCAGGTAGTGATATCCAACTGAGCAGCGCGATTGAGGTAATAGGAGACGGTGCTGGATGAGATATGCAGGCTGAGGGCGATCTGACGATGCGCCAGTTGAGCCTGATATTTGAGACGAAGGATTTCTTTGAGTTTTCTCACGGTGATAGGCCTCGCAGACATGCACTTTCCTCTTTTGGGTCCAGTTGGAAAGTGCGGGTTTAACGAAGCGGGGAGAAGAAGTCATCAATAACATTCATGCCGATCATGGTTTCCCATAGAGGAAAAAAGTGATCGGCCTGGGATGTTATTGGGCGATCGGCATGGATGTTATTGAGTGATCGGCATGAATGTTATTGAGCGATCGCCATGCGTGGGAATACGCAGCTTTTTTTTCTCTCAGTTCAGAACTTCGCCATTACTCAGGCAAGCACCCTGACTGGGAGCTGTTCTACCGCATCGATATCAAACGGGATCTGATGTATCGCAAGCTCCATACTCGTCCACTTCGCGCATTCTCAGCCGTTAGACCCCGACCGACATCAACCCGACGCATCTTGTCTTTAAAACCCCAGTCTGAATTACCACTACGCCCAGAAAAACTATTCAGTTGGCCAAGCACAGTGATCTCAGCCTCCCACGCCGGTTTGCCCGAAAGCAAATGGCCCAAGGTCGGTATCTTTCAATCAGTGGGCTACCGGGTCGGAGAAAAGCGCCTGTATCGCAACCAGCGCCTGAAATTATTGCAATGGGTCTTTGAGCAAGAGTTACCGCTCGTTGAAGATCAGGCCTATATGGCGGAATGGGGAAACCCAGCAGAGCCCAAACGGCTAGAGAAAATGGCAAAAACAATCGCTGCCTTTATCCGTAGTGCCAAGAGGCGTCAGTCGGCCAACATGCGCCAAGCGATCGCAGACTGGGAAGCGGATCTGGCCTGGCTTAAACAGCACTACTACGTGGGCATGAGCTGGCAATGGCCCGCGACATAAGCATGACACAATGAACCCCCATAAAATCGTTTTGACCGTACGAAATAAATCATTGACAGAATATCATAACCCGTGGAATGATAACCTCATCGCTTAATCGTACAGAGGAAACGAAATCAAAATGGCCAACTATACGATCGAAGATCTGTGTCATTGCATCGTCACTGGTGCAACCAATAGTGTCTATGAAAAAGCTGATGCTGCGGACGCACAACACTTTCTGCTAACCGGAAGTTGCCTCAATCAACAAGGGCAGATCGAGGCCGACCAGTTGACCCCCATCTGCGTTAAGGATGAAAAAAGCATTGCGCGCTTTTCTCTCCAGACAGGTGACGTCGTGCTGCTGGCCAGGGGCAGTACCATTCGTGCGGCCTATGTGGATGGAACTACAGCTCAACTAGGTGTGCTGGCCTCTGCCAACTTCCTGCTGTTGCGCCCCAAGAAGGAACAGCTGCTCGGTGAAACCCTAGTTGCCTTTTTGAACAGCCAATTGGGAATAGCCATGCTGGAACAGATGAGCACTGGCGCCGTGATTCAGAACATCAGTGCCTCGAGTCTGAAAAAAACCGAAATCCCCTTGCCTACGCTGCATGATCAGCAACGCCTAGCCGAGCTGTTCCATGCTCGTAACCAGGCCTATATGGATACGCTCGCACTGGCCGAGCAACAGAAAAAAGCGGCAAATGCCTGTATTGAGCAATTGCTGAAAGGAGATGCCTGATGCAAAACATGCTGCAGAAAATGACTCAGATTATTGAGTCCTCCCGAGGCGCAATGGAGCCATTGCACGCCATCGAACTGCTCTCGTTTCTTGGTCTATTGGCCAAGCAGGATCCTGATGGATTTAGCGCTATCGTCAACACCGGCAGCAAACACCAATACGAAGCCATGCGCGAGCTGGGTAGCAAACTGGCAACGCAGCTTCAGCTTCCTGAAGCCGTATTTTGTAGTCCCGAAGCACATCGCTTCGATGACAAGGTGTTAGCTGAGTTGATGAACTGGCTGGAGCAGGTTACCGATTTTACAACCTTCGCTCGTGCCATCCGGGAGCTCTATTGCCTCGGCGTTACTCGCTCAAGAAGCATGGAAAGCTCCAATCCGAGTTTGATTAGCCTCTATCAAGCCCTGTTGGGTGATTGTTCACAAAAGACATTGTTTGATGGCGCAGCAGGAATGGCCGCAGTGACTTCGGCATTACGACCACAACATGCCATCTTGATGGAGATTAATCATACCACCTGGCTGATCTCATACCGCTTGCTACTCCTTGAAGCGCAGAGCATGGATTTCCATCGTGCCGATGCACTGCTGGTGGCCGACATAGGTAAAAGCTCAGCGGATGTAGTAATCCTTGAGCCGCCATTAGGCATCAAACTGGCAGCCGATCAACGCCGCGAATTGGCCAGGGTCGATTATCTTCAAGTTCCTGCCGGTGATGCGGTCTCGGCCATGGCGGCCGATGGGCTCTGGTTACAATTGGCGATGCAAAAGCTGACCGACCAGGGAACGGCGCTACTACTGATGCCACAAGGCTGGACATTCCGGCCAGGCTACGATGCACAGGTCCGGCAAACGCTGCTGGAAAGCGAACATCTCGAGGCCTTGATTAGCCTTCCAGCCGGACTGATCTCGGGAACCGGTATCCCCTCAGTGCTGGCCATCCTCAAGAAATCACGCCCGCAAGGTGCACCGATACGGTTGGTCGACGCCAGTGGCTTGGGTTCCCCTAGCCGACAAGGCCGAACCATCAATCAAGATGAGGCCAAGCTGATTGCCGATTGGGTGCAGGGCTCTGAGACATCAGAACATAGCCGAATGATCAATCTAAGCGAACTGCGCGCTCAGGAGTACAACCTCAGCCCCAGTCGCTACTTTGAAAAAGTGGTGCAGGTCGAAGGGCTCGACATCGACAAAGAGATGGCCATATTGGCCGAAATGCAGCAGCGATTTGATGCATCACAAAAGCAACTGACCAAGTTATTAAACAGTTTTAAATAGCGGTAAGCAGACCGCCCGATCCAGTAATAAAGAAGAGGTAATTCATCATCCATCAACAGGAGGTAAATATGAAAAATACAGAGGTATCACTTAACGTGACGGTTCACTACCAAGCCCATCAAGGTGTTTCACCTTGGCCTAAGCCACCACAACAAGAGCCAACGAGTGACTATCGACTTTCACCTGGCCATAAGGATATTCAGATCTCCAAGCGCTTGATGGATGACTTCGTGTTCTATTTCGTGACCCATGGCGATAAGAAGCTGAACTTGGAACGAAAGAGGACGGCGCAACAGGTCGTCACCGCTGCCTTCTGTTTTTTTGCTGGCAAAGCGCAAGGTGAGTCAACCCGGCCTATGTATGTCCTGTATCGAGGGGAACGGATCGATTTTGATGCCCCCGTGCTGATTTTCGCGGCGTATATGCGGCTAATACACGCCAAAAGAGACGCCTACGCGGAGGCCCGTCTCAGAATTCTTGGCGAGCTGGTGTTCTATGCCCGTCTTGCCGCCAAGACTCACTACCACTGACGTGCAATCGACTGTTGACCATACCGCTGGCGTGAACAGATGTAGATGTGAAGAAGTGCCATCTGCATCTAGTTTTTTTACTCAACTAATGGTTTCCAAGCGCATCGGATTGTTTTACGATGAACCTAATCTTTTTTATCAGGTGTAAGTGTTGATGTTAGCCAGCGTCATCCAGAAGCGTCTCGAGGCCCTGCCACAGGCGACTCGAGAGCGGATCGCCCATATCGACTTCACCTTGATGTTCAAAGGCGAAGCGGTGCGAGCAGATCTGATGTCTCGCTTTAACATGGCGCCCGCTCAGGTCACCAAAGACTTCATGCTCTATCGCGAGCTGGCGCCGCAAAACATCGAATACGATGCCAAGCGACGAGTGCACATCCGCGGCACGGCGTTTGCGTCACTGTTTGAATATGATCCGCTGCGAACCCTCGCCACCTTGAGCCAGGGCTTTGGCGACGGCTTCTCTGGCAAGGGCATGCTGCCCTTTGCCTGCGAAGCGCCGCACCACCTCAATCAACCGGCACTGGCGATTGTCGCCCAACTGACCGAAGCGATTTACCGTCGCTGCGCCCTACGCATCCGCTATGTCTCGCTCAGTAGCGGGGAAACGGTGCGCGACATAGTGCCACACACGCTGGTCGACAGCGGCTTGCGCTGGCATGTCCGCGCTTATGACCGCACACATGGCGAGTTCCGGGATTTCGTACTGACACGCATCGCTCACGCGCAACTGCAGATCGAAGAGAAGGCCCGAGCAGAAGAGCTCCCGGACGTAGATGCGCAATGGACAACGCAGGTGACGCTGGCGCTTAAGCCCCACCCTGCCCGTCAGCACCCAGAGGCCATTGCCCTCGACTACGCCATGACAGACGGTGTCCGACACGTCACAGTGCGGGCCGCCACGGCGGGTTATCTGCTGCGCCTGTGGAATGTGGACTGTTCCGCCGACCATCATCTCGACGGCCCCGAATATCAGCTCTGGCTGGCAAATCCGGACTGCCTCGATAACGTCAGCAATGCGACGTTGGCGCCGGGTCGAACTTAAATTTTTATTTTTCCCGGGCGAGCCCGGAAAGACAGGACAACAAGATGGATCACAGCGTACACAACAAACTGGTTTCTTTTATCTGGAGTATTGCCGATGACTGCCTGCGCGATGTCTATGTGCGCGGCAAGTATCGTGATGTGATCCTGCCAATGGTGGTGTTGCGCCGCCTGGACACCCTGCTCGAACCCACCAAACAAGCGGTACTGGACGACGTCCATTTCCAGCAGCAGGAGATGAATGCCGTCGAGCTGGACGAAGAGCCGCTCAAGGCCGCCTCCGGTTATGTCTTCTACAACATATCCAAATGGACGCTCAACTCCCTGCTGAACGCAGCCACCAATAACCAGCAAATCCTGCTGGAAAACTTCAATGAATATCTCAATGGCTTCAGCGATAACGTCAAAGAGATCATCAGCCGCTTCAACCTCAAGGCGCAGATCCGCCATATGGCCGACAAGCAGGTGCTGCTGGATGTGGTCGAGAAATTTATCTCCCCCTATATCAACCTGACACCCAAAGACGGTGAAGATCCGGAGGGCAACAAACTGCCTGCCCTGACTAACCTCGGCATGGGCTATGTGTTTGAAGAGCTGATCCGCAAATTCAATGAAGAGAATAACGAAGAGGCTGGGGAACACTTCACCCCGCGCGAGGTGATCGAGCTGATGACCCACCTGGTGTTTGACCCGATCAAGGATCAACTGCCGCTCACTATGACCATTTATGATCCGGCCTGCGGTAGCGGTGGCATGCTCACCGAGTCCCAAAACTTTATCCAAGAGAAGTACCCGGCCCAGGGTGCCAGTCGCGATATTCACCTCTACGGCAAAGAGATCAACGACGAGACCTACGCCATTTGTAAGTCCGACATGATGATCAAGGGCAATGACCCGGCCAACATCAAGGTCGGCTCGACCCTGTCGACCGATGAATTCTCCCAGATGCGCTTTGACTTTATGCTCTCCAACCCGCCCTACGGCAAGAGCTGGGCCTCGGAGCAGAAATACATCAAGGAAGGGACTGAGGTCATCGATAGCCGCTTCAAGGTGCAGCTGGCCGATTACTGGGGTGAAGTGGATCCCAAGGGCTGTGATGCCACGCCGCGCTCCAGCGATGGCCAGCTGCTGTTTTTGATGGAAATGGTCAACAAGATGAAATCCCCTGCGACCAGCCCCTTGGGTAGCCGCATTGCCTCGGTGCATAACGGCTCTAGCCTGTTTACCGGTGATGCGGGCGGTGGCGAGAGCAATATCCGTCGCTACCTGATTGAAAACGACATGCTCGAGGCTATCGTCCAGTTGCCGAACAACCTGTTCTACAACACCGGCATCACCACCTATATCTGGCTGCTGAACAACAACAAGCCACGCTCACGTCAAGGCAAGGTACAGCTGATCGATGCCAGCCTGCTCTATCGCAAGCTGCGCAAGAACCTGGGCAACAAGAACTGCGAATTT
Organism: Aeromonas sp. QDB68; assembly: GCF_027707405.1. Lineage (NCBI taxonomy): Bacteria > Pseudomonadati > Pseudomonadota > Gammaproteobacteria > Aeromonadales > Aeromonadaceae > Aeromonas > Aeromonas sp. QDB68. The sequence continues at coordinate 58,316 of NZ_JAPCIQ010000014.1, forward strand.
GCCCCCGAGCATATCAACGAGATCACCGCGACCTACCTGGCATGCCAGGAGGTTGAGCGCCAGCTGGACGCTAATGGTGACCCGATCGGCATCGCCAGCAAGGTGTTCAAAAACGAGGATTTTGGTTACTACAAGGTCACCGTCGAGCGGCCGGACCGCCGCAAGGCCCAATTTAGCGCCGAGCGCATCGCAAGCCTGCGCTTTGACAAATCGCTGGCCGAGGTGATGGCCTACTGCTACGACCGCTATCAGGAAAAGGTCTATACCCCCGGCTTCTTGCAGGAACACAGCAACGCCATCCTCGAGTGGTGCGAACAGAACGAGATCAGCCTCAATACCAAGGCCAAGGGCAAACTGCTCGATACCGGCTTCTGGCTCGACGCCCGGCAGTTGCTGTTTGTGGCCCAGACCCTGATGCAGAGCATCGGTGACCAGGAGTTCAACGACTTCAACCAGTTTAAAGAGGAAGTCGATGCCGCACTCAAGGCCAACCAACTCAAACTCTCGGCGACCGATAAAAACGCCATCCTCAATGCCGTCAGCTGGTATGACGACACCGCCGCCAAGGTGGTCAAAAAGGTGGTCAAACTCAACGCCGATAAGCTTGCCGAGCTGCTGGAGCGCTATAGCTGTGAAGAGGCCGATCTACCGGACTTCGGTTACTACCCCGCTGGCAAGAAGGGCGAGTTTGTCACCTACGAATCCAGCAGCGACTTGCGCGACAGCGAGTCGGTGCCGCTGAGCCAGAGCATCTACCAGTACTTCCTCGATGAGGTTAAACCCCATGTGGCGGAAGCTTGGCTGAATATGGAATCGGTGAAGATCGGCTATGAGATCAGCTTCAACAAGTACTTCTACCGCCATAAACCGCTGCGCTCACTCGAGACCGTCGCTCAGGAGATCCTGACGCTGGAAAAACAAGCCGATGGCCTGATTGCCCAGATTTTGGGTCTCACCACATCCCTACCCCAGGCATAAGCAGGAGACGATAATGATGACGCTGACATCTATGCCGAAATATGAGGCTTATAAAGACTCTGGGGTAGAGTGGTTGGGAGAGATTCCTGTTGGTTGGAATATAAAACCTGGTCTCGTGGCTTTTTCTGAAAATAAGCGCAGCAATAAAGGAATGAAGCAAGATGTTGTGCTTTCACTTAGCTATGGAAAAATCATTATAAAACCGGCCGATAAATTGGTTGGTTTAGTTCCAGAATCATTCGAGACATACCAAATTGTTGCGCCAGATGACATTATTATTCGCTGTACCGACTTACAAAACGATCAAACAAGTTTGAGGACTGGCCTAGCAAATGACCATGGAATAATCACAAGCGCATACCTCAACCTTAAAGTTAAAGGTTTGTATTCAGCAAGATATCTGCACTACTATTTGCATGCATTGGATACAACAAAAGTAATTTATCGATTTGGATCTGGTCTACGGCAAAACCTTAGTTATTTAGACTTTAAACGTTTACCTGTTTTTGATATCTCTTGGGAGACCCAAACCGCCATCGCCAATTTTCTGGATACAAAAACCGCCCAGATTGACGAAGCGATTGCCATTAAGGAGCAGCAGATCGCGCTGCTTAACGAGCGCAAGCAGATCCTGATCCAGCAGGCTGTGACCCAAGGTCTCGACCCGACTGTGCCGATGAAAGACTCTGGTGTGGAGTGGATTGGCAAGATCCCGGAGCATTGGAAATTAATGTCATTACGTTATGCATTCGACTTTCTGAACAACAGAAGAATTCCATTGAGTGCCCCTGAACGAGAAAAACGCCAAGGTGAATACCCATACTACGGCGCGAGTGGAATTATAGATTACGTCGACGATTATATTTATGACGAAGATTTGATATTAATTGCTGAAGATGGAGCTAATCTTTTAAGCAAGTCAACACCTTTAGCATTTGTTGCCACAGGAAAATACTGGGTTAACAACCATGCCCACATCATAAAACCAAAATTTAAAGGATTTAAGTATTGGGCCGAGTTTTTAAGTGGGCTTGATTACACTACTTATATTTCTGGAGCAGCTCAACCAAAATTGACAAGGGAAAATCTTGGCAGTGTCACATTGACTGTTCCCCCGCATAACGAAATTGAAGAAATAACTTCATATATCGTAAATATCGAACCTGCAATCAATAGGGCTGTAGATCTTCTGAAGGACCAAATAAATAAATTAAAAGAATACAAAACCACTCTGATTAATAGCGCCGTGACCGGCAAGATTAAGGTGGTCTAGCCATGAGCTATCAACCACCATTTCAGCTCACCCACACCATGATGCGCCATGTGGCCCGCATCGGCGAACTGATTGGCACATGGAAGGCAGCCAATCAAAACCGGCTGGTGCCTGAGCTGCGCCGTGGCAACCGCATTAAAACCATTCAGGCCTCGCTGGCGGTGGAGCAAAACACCCTGACGGTGGAACAGGTCACCGCCGTGTTAGCGGGCAAAACCGTACTGGGTCTACCCAAAGAGATCCAGGAGGTGCGCAACGCCTTTGCGGCGTATGAAGCAATGGAGCAGTGGCACCCGCATCACATCGACGACTTACTGGCCGCACACGCCTTATTGCTGCATGGTCTGATTGATGACGCTGGCCACTGGCGCAGTAAAGGGGCTGGCATCTATCGCGGTGAGCAGCTGGTGCATATGGCTCCACCGGCCAGCCAGATCCCGCGCCTGATGGCCGATCTGTTCGACTGGTTAGCGCACAGCGATGCCCACCCGCTCATCGCCTCGGCCGCCTTTCATTACGAATTTGAATTTATTCACCCGTTTGGTGATGGCAATGGCCGTATCGGGCGCTTGTGGCAAACCCTGATATTGAGCCATTGGCAGCCCATGCTGGCGTTCCTGCCGGTGGAAACCGTCATCAAACATCGCCAGCAAACCTATTACCAGTTACTGACCGAATCCGATCAGAAAAGCGATTGTTCCGCCTTTATCGAGTTTTTACTGCAAGCGATTGAAGACAGCCTGCAAGAAGCCATCCATACCCAGGCGGATAGTGAAACGCGGGTACAAACGCAGGTAGAAATGCGGGTACAAACACCACTAAAAACCCCGGAACAGATCCTGAGTCTGCTACAACAGCATCCGCAGATCACGCTGGCCGAGGTAGCACAGCGGCTGGGTAAGGCTCCTTCCACCGTGGAGCGCGCCGTCGCCAAGCTTAAAGCCCAAGGGGCACTGACATTTATCGGGCCCAAGAAAAACGGCCACTGGCAGGTTAACAAGAAATAACGAGCAGGGAGTATGCATGGTCAGCAACACCAAAGAACAGGCCCTTGAAGCGGCCATCGAGCAGGCCCTGACCGGCCAGTGTCTGGAAACGCTCGGCGGTAGCATCGGCGAAGAGGCCGCTGTCTACACCAAGCCCCATCATGGCTTTGTGCTGGGGCTGGCTAGCGATTTCGACAAGCAGTACGCCATCGATACCCGACTGTTCTGGCAATTTCTCGAGACCACCCAAGCCTCGGAGCTGGCCAAGCTTCAGCAGCATCACCCTCATGATTGGCAACGCAAGGTGCTGGAGCGTTTCGACCGCATCATGCAAAAACAGGGGGTGTTACACCTGTTGAAAAAAGGGTTGAGCCTTGACGATGCCCACCTGACCTTGATGTACCCGGCCCCGCTGGCCAGTAGCAGTGCGGCTGTGCACCAACACTTTGCCGCCAACCTCTTTAGCTGTACCCGCCAGGTGACCTATTCGGCGCAGAACCCCAAGCAAGAGATCGACATGGTGCTGTTTATCAACGGCATCCCGCTCATCACCCTGGAGCTGAAAAACCCCTGGACCGGTCAGAATGCCCGCTACCACGGCCAGAAGCAGTACCGGGAAGATCGCGATATCAATCAGCCGCTACTCAACTTTGGCCGTTGCCTGGTGCATATGGCAGTCGATACCGACGAAGTCTATATGACCACCAAGCTGGCCGGGAATGCGACCTTCTTCCTGCCCTTTAACAAGGGGCATCACCACGGCAAGGGGAACCCGCCGAACCCAACCGGCCATAAGAGCGCCTACCTGTGGCAAGAGGTCTTCACCAAGGAGAGCCTGTCTAACATCATCCAGCACTTTGTGCGTCTGGATAGGTCAGCCAAAGAGTTGCTGAGCAAACGCACCCTGTACTTCCCCCGTTACCATCAGCTGGATGTGGTGCGCAGGCTGATAGATCATGCCAGCCACCACGGCGTAGGTCAGACCTATCTGATTCAGCACTCGGCAGGTTCTGGCAAATCCAACTCCATCACCTGGGCGGCCTACCAGCTGATCGAGGTTTACCCGGCAAACATTGATGTGCATGGTGCCAAGGCCGTCGATCAGCCGTTGTTTGATTCGGTCATCGTCGTCACCGACAGGCGACTGCTGGACAAACAGCTGCGCGAGAACATCAAGGAGTTCTCCGAGGTCAAAAACATCATAGCGCCCGCCAACAAGTCATCCGAACTCAAGTCGGCCCTGGAGAACGGCAAGAAGATCATCATCACCACCATCCAGAAGTTCCCTTTTATCGTCGATGGCATCAGTGATCTGAGCGACAAGCGCTTTGCGGTGATCATCGATGAGGCACACAGCTCTCAATCCGGCGATGCCCACGGCAAGATGAACGCGGCGATGGGCAAGATGCACACCGAGGAGGAGATGGAGGACACCCAGGATCTGATCCTGCAGGCCATGCGCGCGCGCAAGATGCGCGGCAACGCCTCCTACTTCGCCTTCACCGCCACGCCGAAAAACACCACACTGGAGAAGTTCGGCCAGAAACAGGCCGATGGCACCTACCAGCCCTTTCACCTCTATTCGATGAAGCAGGCCATTGAGGAGGGCTTCATCCTCGATGTGGTGGCCAACTACACCACCTACCGCAGCTATTACGAGATCAGTAAATCCATCGAAGATAACCCGCTGTTTGACAGCAAGAAGGCGCAGAAAAAGCTGCGCGCTTACGTGGAAGGCAGCCAGGAGACGATCGACGTTAAGGCCGAGATCATGCTCGAGCACTTCATTCCCCATGTGGTGAATGCCAAGAAGCTCAAGGGCAAAGGCAAGGGCATGGTGGTGACGCAGAACATCGTCTCGGCTATCCGCTATTACAAGGCCATCACCCGCCAGTTAGAGGCGCTGGGTAATCCATTCAAGGCGCTGATTGCCTTCTCCGGCAGCAAGGAGGTGGATGGCAATGAATACACCGAGACTGATCTGAACGGGTTCCCCGAGAACGATACCCGTGACAAATTCGATACCGATGAGTATCGGCTGCTGATTGTGGCCAACAAATACCTGACCGGTTTCGATCAACCCAAGCTCTGCACCATGTACGTCGACAAGAAGCTGGCTAGCGTGTTGTGCGTGCAGGCCCTCTCCCGCCTGAACCGCGCCGCGCCCAAGTGGGGCAAGAAGACCGAAGATCTGTTTGTCCTCGATTTCTTCAACTCGGTAGACGACATCAAGGCAGCGTTCGATCCCTTCTACACCGCCACCTCGCTCTCCGGCGCCACCGACATCAATGTGCTGCATGAGCTCAAGGACGCACTGGACGATTGCGCTGTCTACGAGTGGTTCGAGGTCGAGGATTTTGTGGCGCGCTATTTCAACAACGAAGACGCCCAGCAGCTTAGCGTCATCATCGATAAGGCCGCTGAGCGCTTCAATCATGAGCTGGAGCTAAGTAACGAAGAGAAGGCCGACATCAAGATCAAGGCCAAGCAGTTCGTGAAAATCTACGGCCAGATGGCCGCCATCATGCCCTATGACATGCTGACGTGGGAGAAACTGTTCTGGTTCCTCAAGTTCCTGATCCCCAAACTCAAGGTGGAAGACCCGGATGCCGACCTGCTCGATGAGTTGCTCGAATCGGTGGATCTCTCCTCCTACGGCCTGCAGCGTGTGAAGCTCAATCACACCATCACCCTGGATGCCGACGATTCAGAGCTCGATCCACAAAACCCCAATCCACGCGGCGCTCACGGCACAGAAAAAGAGACCGACCCGCTGGACGAGATCATCAAGAGCTTTAACGAGAAGTGGTTCCAGGGCTGGAGCTCGACCCCGGAAGAGCAAAAGGTGAAGTTCGTGAACATCGTCGATAGCGTGAAAAAGCATCCCGATTTCGAGGCCAAGTATCAGAACAACCCGGACCCGATCAACCGGGAGCTGGCTTTCGAGAAGATCATGAAAGAGGTCATGCTGGCACGCCGCAAGGACGAACTGGAGCTCTACAAACTGTTCGCCAACGACCTCGCCTTCAAAGCCTCATGGATGCAAAGCGCACAGAGGATGGTGGGGATGTGATATCGAGTTCAGTTTTACCGCCTGCGAGCACGGAAAAAATGATTGAAATAAGCAGCAAAACTTCTTGCTGCTTTGTATGAAGGGATAAAGGAGAGTTAACTTGAGCCAGCCTACACCGACCACGATGAGCTATGATGTTCTGATTCAATTGGAGCAAGAGGACAGCTCTAAGTCTTTTTCCGCCAATGAGCTCATCCAGCGTCGCCACTACGATTCAATCCGCAGTGAAATTATTGCTCATCTCAGGAAGTTGGCGGTTCCAAATCCATGCACGCAGGGTGACGAGCCGTATGGCAACGGCTGGACATATTTCATTGATGGCTCTCGAGGTGCGGGTAAGTCAACCTTCTTAAGTTCAGCAGAGGCGGCGCTCAAAAATGATGCCGACTTGAAAACACAGATGGCCTTCATCGCTGTAATCGATCCTAGCCGTATCGAGCAAAGCGAGATCATTTTGCTTGTTATTCTGCAACAACTTAGTAAGCAAGTTAACGACGCCCTGAAAGGACTGCGCCAAACTCACAATGAACCACTACGAGAGGAATGGCGACGGGTATTCAAAGGGGTCGCGGGCGGTCTAAGCCTATTCTCAAAAGAGTACCATCCACTCGACGACCTTGATCCGGAACTATTCCTTGAATGGGGCCTAGAGCGAACAAGCGATAGCACAAGCTTAAGATCAAAACTCCATCATCTATTCGAAACTGCCTGCCGAATACTCGGTGTTAAAGGGTTGTTGTTCGGATTTGATGATGCCGACACTGGCACAGCTCATGCCATCAAACTGCTCGAATGCATCCGAAAATATCTGGATACCCCTCGAGTCATGGTGCTAGTGACTGGAGACATGGAACTCTATTCCCTGCTCGTGCGCCAACATTTTGCAACGACCGTGGCTGGTAAACCCGATGCAGCGTTGGATCTGCAACGCAGCTCAAAACAAGGGGATAGATCCGGCCAATATCTACGCATGATTGACCACATGGAAGAGCAGTACCTGCTCAAACTATTCCCGATACCGCGACGCATACAATTAAAACCGCTGTGGAATATCAATCTTCTCGATAACTGCAATGCCAAATATCCTAGTTGGGGCACAAACACCCCCCCTGTCGAAGATGTAGTCAAGGCAATAGTACAACAGGGGCTCAGAGTCAAAGGTAATGCCGATGTTTCCGTATATACAGAGTTCCTGCTCAAACAACCTCTCCGCTCCGTACTGCAGGTGTTGGCTAGTTGTGCTCCGAATCTTGCGATATCCCCCCCTGACAAGCTGATTATAGGAGCTTGGTCAGCTGAGCTAACCAGAGAACTCAGCCGATCATTACAAGCCCTGGCACTAACCAGCCTTTACAAGCTATCGATCGATACCGATGGGATCGCAGCAAAAGAGTTGCCTGCGTTAACTCAAGCTATTTTTGACCTGTCATTGGAAGATGGCGATATGGATACCGCACCTTATCTCCGCCCCATGTCTGGAGAGCAGGACATCAAAGCTTGTTTTGCTGCCTTAGCGGCAGAGGTGCCAAATTTTTGTGCAGAGCAGCCAGGAACGGCACTTCGCTATCTTTTGCGAGGCCCTGGCAGTGTATCACTCTACAACTTGGCTCAATCTCACCCCTGCAACACTTCCCAGTTCAAATCTTATATGGGAATCGGTCGCAGAGAAGACAGCCTTGACTGGGCTCGACGTGCAACTGCCGTGATCGCTCTCCCCTACAGCTCAAACTATAAACCACGCGTTGTACTACCCGGGGTTATTGGTCTTCGTCGAGGGATAAAAGGAAGAAGTGGGGAACTAATGGCACGGACAGTGATCAAACGTGCTGTTGATAATGTCACGATACCAAATTTACCAGTGTTTGCGCTAAGCATGCTGACTGTTGCAAATGCAACCAGCCCCCGCACATATGGGTCAATATTTACCCTTATTGGTCTGATTGAAAAGCTTCTCTCTGCATATATGCAAGGCGAGGAGGAAGCCCGAGCAGCCTTTGATCGAGCATATCCGTCTTTGACTATCTCTAGTCCTAGTTGGTCACGCCAAGGCAACCCCAACGAAGAGGAAGAAAGCGATGAAGAGGAACAGATATCACCCAATGTGCAGGACAAAAAAGATGCACTCTGGATAGCTATCAACACTTGGCTCACAAGCGTACGTGACATATCTAATAAAACTACACCGTCCGGCGTTTTTCTTGGCAAAGTCTGGACGCGACTTTTTTTTAGCTTACAAAACGCAGCCGATGAACTAAAAACTCGAGCCAAATTCGATTCAGTGATGGAGATTTATGCACTCTGCGTCATCAACTCCTTCTTGGTCGAAGAAGCTGAACATCACTTGCTGAGTGTGTCAGACGAGACGAAGGTTAGACCGAGGGTCGACCGGACGAATCCTCGAACCAATGCAAACTGGTTTGTAAATAAACTCCATAGCACGCAGCCTCAAAGAGAGGATTTCCCTTTTACAGCTATAGTAGCAACGTGTCCTCTGCTCCTGGGACTGCTTGACTCAGAATTGGATTATGCAAGTGCTCTGAAACCTCTTTTTCCAAATAACATGGATGAGCAAACCATTAAGGTATTATTGTGCCCGAAAGCGCTTAAAGAGCTCATGCAGAAAGTTTCAGTGACTGGCGAATCTCGAACCCCAAGCAAGACCAGATCAAGAAAATCAACTGGAAGCAAACAAGAGACTGTCCCAGATGATGCTACTGGGACTAAAGAAGAATGAGCTCTCAAGCCGCATCCATAAGTTCTCTCCTTTCGACACTACTGCTGTCGGACTATCGGATCCTACAGCTCTCGTGGGATACACCCTTCGCACAGCAGCTAAATTGGCATCTGTTAAAAGAGCCAACCTATCTAGCCTATCAACCTTGGGCTGCGCGCTATCCAGACCATGTGTTTGACTCAACATGGCGTTACCTAGCAGCACTGCAGCCTGAACAGGGTGTTCTTATCAATACACTCAAGGCATTAACCCAGGAGTTCTTAACCTTCCGGCACGGCGAGTTGCGCGTGCACCGCGATCTCTTCGGTGCATGGCAGCAGGGCGTAATTAGCCGCCTCTCGGCTCTGCCACTCCACGCTGCCGCCAATATTCTCCACAGCGATGCACCATTATCCTTACGTAATAACATGGACTTATTTAGTGAGGATGTTGCGCCATGGAAAATGCAAATGGTACCGCTACTTCGCCCTGAAGCAGCTCCGGTTGCAGACTACATAGAACGAGAAGGCTTGCATGAAACACATCTTCATCTAAACGGCAGCACACACGCAGAGATCTGTTGGCTACGGGCACTCCAAAACACACGTATTGAAACACGAGATTTCTTGGCCGCATGGAAAAAGGAGAAGCAAAGTGGTCGAATTCGCGAGTTAATTGGACAGGTAAACCCTGAACTAACACCAACGCGCTTTCACCAACAACTTGTGACTGCAAATCGACTTCGGTATTGGTTAATTGGCGCGGCTAATGATCAGATTTCTCCAGATGCAAGACTGCCATTCTCTTGCCAAAGCTTGTACGAATCAGACAGCACCCAATGGTCTGAAGGGGTTATTACTCCTGACTTATCGTGGCGAGATGAACCTGATATTAGTGAAGAGCTAGCTTGGATGTCGGCTCTAGTTGCCAAACTTCATCAACATCCGATGAGTATCCAGCTGTCGCGGATGTTTCACGCTTACTTGCTGCTTTTAAATCAATATTATCGCTTACTAGTTCAAAGTGAAACTCAGTATGGATTTGACCAATTCCAGAAGTTTACCTTGACGGAATTGCGTGAACCATCTGAAAAAGAATATAAATCAAGATTTCACGCGATGCATGGTTCCAGATTAGCCAATAGTAAAATCGAGTATCTTGAAGGCCGTTTCGCCCCTAAGCAAACACAGATCAAATCCTATAAACTGTTTAAAGCAATCCTAGGTGGATATCTGAGTTATTTAGGTGATGTTACGACTACAGATAAGTTATCTACCAAACAACCACATTCGCTATCTGCATTATTGGCTGAGCTAGATAATTTTTTTAACCGCCCCATCGCTCCTCACCGTAGTATTCATCGACTCACACTAGTCACACATTTTATTAAGAAAGAATGGTCACCCAAAAAAAATGGACTTGCTGGCCCCTACAGGCACTACCGACTGATCAATGAGTTGCGTCGCTCTACCAATGTGTTACTTAACAACCTGACTCGCTGGCCACGTTTAACAAACTGGGTTAGAGGCATAGATGCAGCGGCAAACGAACTGGATGCCCCGCCAGATGTCTTTGCACCAGTATTTCGAGTATGTCATCGAGCTGGTTTGAGCCGACGCACCTTCCACGCAGGTGAAGACTTCAGGCATATATTGTCGGGTATCGCTACCATGAGGGAAGCACTCGAACTGCTAGATCTTCGAGACGGCGATCGAATAGGTCATGGAACAGCCATGGGCATAAGACCACAACTCTGGCTTGATCGTATGCCCAGGAAAATTATTCTTCCCCAAGGTGAGTGGCTTTTAGGCGTTCTGACCGCATGGAGCTTATTACGAGATATCCCAGATATGCAGGCATGTGTTAACCGCCTGCAACGCGAACTGGAGTCAGTAGCACTTCATACTTTCGGTCATTCCATAACAGCACTAGAGATAGAGCAAGCAATGGCCCTTCGTGGTTTGAGCCGTTTTGATTTAATGCGCCAAATAACCGGCCAAGTTGAGCAATATCACGAGCCACTAAATGACCTTTGGCGAAAAGAAGCTAAAAGAGTGAAGTCAGCATACCAAGAAAAGCGCCAAGCGGTTGAACTACTCTGGGAATGGCTAAGCAATCCCGATGTTCTCCAGCGCGCGAACGAACTAGTAGAGAAACCGGCCAATTTTTTGGATACACCCTGCTACATCCGATTGCAGCAAGCGCTCATGCAAGAAGTTGCTGCGCGCGGAGTGCTCATTGAAACGCTGCCATCTAGTAATGTCCGAATCAGTCAGTATCAACATATCGGTGAACACCATGTTCTGCGCTGGATGAGAGTTCCTGGTTACATTGAAGAAGGGGATCCAGAAATTATGGTAAGTCTCGGTTCCGATGATCCTGGAATCTTCGCGAGCAATCTCGAAACAGAGTTTTACCTTTTATACTCGACACTAAGAAAGGCAGGACTGAACGATTCAGAAGCCTTACACCGACTCAGCATATTGAATGAACGAGGAAGGATTTATCGTTTTCATCATCCTCTAGTGGGATAGTTTGGCGCGAATTCAACTCCGAAGTGCCCCCAGCCAAATCAGGCAACCTGTCGTAGTTCATCAAACACTATCTCGGATTGTCAGAAATTCAAACATTTGAGCGGTCTGAGGTTGAGTCGTCGGTCTTCAAGCGACGACTCAACCGGGCTGAACAAGGGCAGACGCTGCCTTGCCATCGGTGGCGTCTGCCCCAAACCAGCGTTGGGCGACCGACCTATGCCGGATCTGGGCTGGACAGGATGGCTGGTGTTCGTTGGCCTTGGTGATTGATTACCATACCCGAGAGTTGCTGGGTTGGCATCTATCGCGCAGTGGTAAATCTAAGACGGCCGAGGCGGCGCTGGAGCAAGCGCTAATAACCCGATTCGGATGCCTGGGACGGGTAACCACGCCGTTCTTGTTACGCAGCGACAATGGCTTGGTGTTTACCAGCCGCAACTACACCGCGCTGGTCAAAAGCTATGGGCTACAACAGGAGTTCATTACACCGTACACGCCAGAGCAAAACGGCATGGTTGAGCGGGTGATTCGAACACTGAAAGAGCAATGTGCGCATCGGCAGAGGTTCGAGACGTTACAACATGCCAGCCGAGTGATTGGCGACTGGATCCAGTTTTACAACCAGAAGCGCCCTCATCAGGCGCTAAAGATGAAAACCCCGGCGCAGGCCTATGCCCAAGCCGCTTAGTTGTGCAGGAACAGCTGGGTCATTACAACGCTACGATAGCCTTATTCATACCACATTCTGATAATTATGCCTTTCGCCATCGCTGAAGCCACCGCATTGCTAATCCGGAAGGTTTGCAACACGGCAACAACAGTTATTAACCCCAGCTATAACCGATACAACGACGCCCTTCACCATGAATCTTCGTCCTTAGTTTCGCCAGATAGAAAACCCGAAGCATGAAATCCCTAAATGCCGGCGTTCTATTTGTCACATCCTTTCTTGATAAGATATATTCGCAATTATCAGGGAAGTGAACCAACTTCCCATATTCTGGATAATCTAAACCCAAAGCGCTGCACCAGGCTTTTTGAATCTTTCCTGCCAACGAATCAAAAGAGTGGAAGTTATTCAATCGCCAATAGGCTGCCTTATTCAACAAAATCAGCAAATGATAGTGCGGTAATTCAGCCTCATCCTGTTCACATACCCATAGATACCTTAATTTTGTCGGGTGAACCCGAACACCAGTTCTTTTTCGCCGTTCATCATACGCCCTCAACTGACTTTTTAAGGAAGCGATAAAACGCTTCATGACCTGTCCTTCAGCATTTTGAAAGCAAACCGGTGAATCAGGACAGCCGACTTCCGGCTCGGTGAATCGCAAATCCACTCTAACCGCAAAGATAGACGAATAATCCGTCAGCGCATTTCTTATCACCTCTTCTAGTTTATTAATTATTTCATAATCCATATAACTATAACGCTGACGGGCTTCTTTCCCCAAAGCCAATAGCTCTACCCCTGACAGGGTAATGACGTCATTCATTTATTTAGTCCAATCATTATTTTTACAAAGGGTTTGAGTCGCCTATCTACGGGCGACATGAACTTGGATGTTTAATTTGTGGAATGAGTTAAAGCAGATGTGTAGTTACATTTAAAGATGGATATAAACACATATAGAACATTCCTTATATTACCTCCCCCTACATTCATTTAGGACTAAAACAGCATAATTCAGATAAAAACAACACCTACACCGATGATCAAAGGCAAATTATTTCAAGAAACGAACTCTGAAATTATCCACTTCTTATAAAAAGCGAGATGATGAAAAGACAGTCAAAAATCAGACGTAATATTTTCAAACAGCGCACTAACAACTTCACTTATCGAGCGTCAGCCATCTGTTTAATCCAATCCATGACTTCATTTCTCAACCACGCGGTCGCCCGTTCAGAAAGGTGAATCTGTTTTGGGAAATCACCTTTTGCGATTAACCGATAGATGGTTGCTCTGGATAATCTTGTCTCTCTAATTACTTCTTTTAATTTCATTAATTCCATGATGCACCTCGTGATATTTGGTCACATCAATACCCCAAGATGGATTTATTTCCATAGACTGACTGCAGGCATTAACAAAAACTTGTCTACCAGCGAAAGTTAGCACTCAAAAAAAATATCATCTACTTAACCTTCCGACAGTCTGTATGATTTTAATCTTTTAGATGGGTGTTAAAAACATATCCACATGGGAACGGAAAAATCTACGACAGATGACATGACATAAGAAAGCCCAGAAAGCCCAGAAAGCCCAGAAAGCCCAGAAAGCCACGATAAAATGCAGACAAAATCACGAAATCACACCGTTTTTGTAGACTAGATAGCCTCTACATGCTTTCTATTATTCTACTAGAAGGCAACTAGAAATCCTCAATATGACTACTATTTTTGACGATAGCTCCAAAGAAATGGCGTGTAGGGAATTACTAAAAAATGGTATTCACCAAGCGCATGTAAAATATATGACCAATGATCTTTTTGTTACTTTCTGTCTCAAAAGATGTTTTTCTTTACCATTTAATATTCACAGCCCCATCCATCAATATTTAATTGATGAAATTAATCACGCCGTAAAAGGTGAACCATTTAACAACCGATCCATGACTTTTTCCCTGCCCCCTGAGTGCACGAACAGCGAAAAGTTTCAACTTATATACAGCACGTTAATAAAGCTATTCACCCTTAATAACGTTGCACCAAGCACATTGGACTGGATAATACAAAGCAACAACAGACAAATAAAATGCATTCAGCTAATCTTGAACTTCCTTCATTTGAATTTAACTAAACAACAAGTAATGATGGGTGACATTATAAACGATGGCGAACTCTATCTTCTGTCTCTTGATCAGATCTTGATCCCCTGCGCCATCAGATCCTTGGCGGCAAGAAAGCCATCCAGTTTACTTTGCAG